>LUZO01000110.1 GCA_001603685.1 Bacteroidales bacterium Bact_23 | reverse complement strand
GACAATATACTCAATAAATCTTTATATTTGCCGTTATACCGATTAACGGAAATTCAATTGTTTTCATCTGTTTAATACGCTCTTTTATGCCTCTGACAAAACCCGGCCGGAAAATCTGGTACATTCTTCCGGTAGTTATCATTGCGGTAATTGCACTCTGGTATTACTTTTCCAGTTCCGGAAGCAGCGGCCCTGCAATTACATCAAAGGTTCAGTTTGGTGATTTCAGCATAAATGTTACTACCAGTGGCGAACTTGAGGCCAAAAACTCGGAGAATATTGTGGGGCCGGCAGGGTTGCGCGAAGTGCGTATCTGGCAGGTGCAGATCAGCGATATCATTCCTGAAGGAACCCTGGTTGATTCGGGCCAGTATGTTGCCACCCTCGATCGTACTGAGATCACCAACAGAATGAAAGACCTGGAGAGTGAGCTGGAGAAACTTGAGTCGCAGTTTATCAAAACCAAGCTGGATACCTCCATGGATATGCGTGCCGCACGCGAGGAGCTTATCAACCTCCGGTATTCGCTTGAAGAGCGCCAGATTACGGTAGAGCAGTCTATTTACGAGCCGCCGGCTACCCAGCGCCAGGCCCGCATCGAGCTCGAAAAGGTGCAGCGCGCCTTTGAACAGGCACAAAGGAATTACAAACTGCGTACCGAAAAAAACAACGCCAACATGCAGGAGGTGTATGCTTCGTACACACAGGCGCAGCGCAGGCTTGAGCAGATCAGGGAAGTGCTGAAAGACTTCACCGTTAAGGCGCCCAAGAAAGGAATGCTTATCTACAAGCGCAACTGGGACGGTTCAAGGATGGGCATCGGCTCGACTATGAGTTCGTGGGACAATGTGGTAGCCACGCTGCCGAACCTCAGCGAGATGATTTCCAAGACCTATGTTAATGAAATTGACATCAGTAAGGTGAAAACCGGACAGAAGGTTCAGATTGGGGTGGATGCCTTCCCCGACCGGCTTTATACCGGCGAAGTGACGGAAGTCGCCAACATAGGCGAACAGATGAAGAATTCAAATGCAAAGGTTTTCGAAGTCAGAATCCGGGTAAATGAGTTCGATTCCATTCTGCGTCCGGCCATGACAACCAAAAACATCATCATCACTTCAGTGATCCCCGGCGTACTTTTCCTGCCCATCGAGAGTGTGCATACCAGCGACAGCATTTCTTTCGTTTACAAAAGCAGCGGTCAGGTGCGTCAGCAGGTAAAAACAGGCCTCTCTAACGAAAATCAGATCATCATTACCGAGGGGCTGAAAGAAGGGGACGAGGTCTATCTCTCTCCGCCCGAGGATGCGATTAAATGGAAACTGTTAAAGCTGTAGGCACCGGCAGGCAATACGAAATCCGTACACAATGAAGATATCATTCACTGTAAGAAACATATATATTCTCAGCGTTGCACTGGAGGCTGTTTTTGCCAACAGGTTTCGCTCCATGCTTACGGCTTTGGGAATTATTTTCGGTGTAGCTGCGGTAATTGCCATGCTGGCCATCGGGAATGGCGCCAGGCAGGAGATCCTTGAGCAGATGAAACTGGTGGGGGTTAACAACATCATCATTATGCCCAAAACCGAATCGAAGATGGATGAGGCAGCACGCGAAGGTGGTCAGGGTAAAACCTCGGTAGAGAAGTTTTCGCCGGGCCTTACACTTGCCGATGCCACAAGTATTGCCGAAGTAATCCCTTCGGTTTCAAGGGTCAGCCCCGAGGTGGTGTATGAAACGGTTATCATTTCCGAAGGGGTGAGTACCTATGGCGTTGTGAGCGGCGTTACCCCCGACTTCTTCGAAGTATTCAATCTGCCGCTCGAGCGCGGAAACATGTTCAATGAAGAGCAGTTGCGCGAAGGCAAGGCGGTTTGCATTCTGGGTTCAACCATACAGGCAAAACTGTTCCCCGATGTCGATCCGGTCGGTAAGTATGTAAAGTGCGGCAATGTATGGCTGAAAGTAACCGGAGTGCTTCAGAACCGTGCCGTATCGGCCGACCTGTCCGAGAATCTGGGAATCAGCGATTACAACAACCAGGTGTATGCACCCATACAGACCATGTTTTTGCGTTACCGCGACCGTTCGGTGGTTACCACATCCATGATCAGGGGCGGCAGCTCTGGAACCATGGCGGTTGACGGCGGATTTATGTCATTCAGCACATCAGGCGGAAGCGACGATGCCATTTCGAACCAGGTAGATAAGATTGTGGTTCAGGTAACGGAGACAAATCAGATCAGCCAGACCTCCGAAGTCATTCAGCGGATGCTGAAACGCAGACATACCGGTGTCAGCGATTTCGAAATAAAGGTACCGGAGCTTCTGTTGAAACAGGAGCAGAGAACCAAGGATATTTTCAACATCGTGCTTGGAGCCATTGCTTCTATCTCGCTGATAGTAGGAGGAATAGGAATTATGAACATTATGCTTGCTTCGGTTATGGAACGAACCAAGGAGATAGGTATCAGAATGGCGACCGGGGCAACCAGAAAGGATGTTATTTTTCAGTTTCTGGCTGAAGCAACATTTATCAGCCTTTCGGGAGGCATAATCGGAATATTCCTGGGGATGACCCTCGCTAAAGTTATCATGGAGGTAGCTGACATCCTGACCATTGTTTCAGTTACATCCATCGTAATTTCATTCGGGGTATCTGCTACGGTGGGAATTGTTTTCGGATATATGCCGGCCAAAAAAGCCGCAATGCAGGATCCGGTTACTTCGCTGAGGTATGAATAATAAAAGTAGCTCGTTGGAAAATCTAAATAAAAATCTAAAACCCGAATACCACTTTATGATGAAATATTTGAGATTATATCTGCTTATACTCCTGGTTTTAACGGCGTTCGGGTATGCGGATGCCCAGCAAAAGGTAAAGCATCTTACGCTTGACGAGGTAATTGGCATTGCCAAACGGCAATCGCCCGATGCGCTTACGGCCATGCACAGATTCAGAAGCAGCTACTGGCAGTACCGGAATTACAAGGCTGAATTTATGCCCAGGTTGTCGCTCGATGGAACGCTGCCCAGCCTGAGCCGCTCCATTGAAAAGATTACCACACCTCAGGGCGATTTCTTTTATGAACGCAACCTGGCCAATTACTCTGCCGGATTATCGCTTACCAAAAACATTGGCCTTACCGGCGGACAGATATTTCTGAATTCGGATCTTCAGCGAATCGATATTTTTTCCGACAGTACCGTAACCTCCTATCTCTCTTCGCCATTGAACATAGGTATCCGCCAGCCGCTTTTCGGCTACAACTCATACCGCTGGGCCCGGAAGATTGAACCCATGCGCTACAATGAAGCGGAGCGGAAATACATTGAGGATGTGGAGCAGGTTAGCATTTCGGCAGTCAATTACTTCTTCAGCCTGCTGGATGCACAGATCAGGCTTAAAATTCAGCAGTTTAACCTGGCCAACAACGATACCCTTTATCATATTGCCAGAGGGCGGTTCAACATTGGTACCATTGCCGAAAACGAGCTGCTTCAGATAGAGCTCAGCCTGCTGAACGCCAGAGCTGCCGTTGAAAGTGCAAGCCTGGATGTGGAGATGAAGATGTTTAGCCTGAAATCGTTTTTGCGTCTTCCTGATGATGAATCGCTGCAGTTGGTTTTGCCCGTTTCACCGAAATCACCGGTAATCGATGCTCAGCTTGCTGTGAGCGAAGGGCGCGAAAACCGTGCGGATGCCGTTGGCTTTGAACGCAGGTTGATTACCGCCGAAAGCCAGGTGAATCAGGCGCGCGCCGAAACCCGCTTCAACGCCAATCTATACGCCGTTTACGGATTGACCCAAAGTGCTTCAGATCTTGTTTCGGTTTACAAAAATCCACAGGATCAGCAGCGGCTGATGCTCGGGATTCAGGTGCCCATCCTCGATTGGGGACTGAGGCGCGGAAAGATTAAGCTTGCCGAATCGGACCGCGAACTGGTCCGAACCTCGGTACAGCAGGAGATGGTTGACTTCGATCAGCAAATTTTCCTGAAAGTGATGCAGTTTAATATGCAAAGGGGCCAGCTCGAAATAGCTGCAAAAAGCGATACCGTTGCCGTAAAAAGGTATGAAGTTACCAAACAGCGTTATCTGATCGGAAAAATCGGAATCATCGATCTGAACCTTGCCCAAACAGAGAAAGACAACGCCCAGCAGGGATATATTTCAGCACTCGCCACCTACTGGCGCAGTTATTACGAGTTGAGAAAACTTACCCTCTACGATTTTGAAGCGAGCCGTCGTATCCCATTTAATTTCAGCGACATACCTGATGTTGAATAATTAAGCGATTTCAGAAAAAGGATTGCTGCCATTTTTTTTGGCGGAATTCCTCTTTTTTTGCATCTTTGTATGAATAATTCGCAATATGACTTTAGCTTCGGATATTCCTACTTCAGTAATCTTGTATGCATTCGGCCTAACCCTGTTTGCCGGTTTGTCCACAGGGATAGGCGCTGCGGTTGCATTCTTTGCAAAAAAAACCAACACCCGCCTTTTATCAACGGCACTGGGCTTCTCAGCCGGGGTAATGATTTATGTTTCAATGGTTGAGATATTTCAGGCATCGAAAACCAGCCTGGTAAGCGAACTGGGCGAGAGCCGCGGTTATGTTGTGGCCGTTGCATCGTTTTTCGGTGGAATTATTATCTCAGCCATCATCGACAAACTGGTTCCTTCGGGCCAGAATCCGCACGAACAGGTAGCCATCAGTGAGATCAGCGATGTGCAGCATTCGGTTAAAAGACAAAAAGACCTTTACCGAATGGGAATCATTTCGGCTTTGGCCATTGCCATCCACAACTTCCCCGAAGGGCTGGCAACCTTTTTCTCGGCAATTGAAGACCCCGCGCTGGGTATCAGTGTTGCCATTGCAGTAGCCATTCACAACATCCCCGAAGGAATTGCCGTTTCAATTCCGGTCTATTATTCGACCGAAAACCGCAAAAAGGCTTTCTTCCTTTCATTTTTGTCCGGACTTGCCGAGCCGGTTGGCGCCATTATCGGATTCCTGTTTCTGCTGCCGTTTTTCAACGGTACAACTTTCGGCATCACCTTTGGAATTGTAGCCGGAATCATGGTGTTTATTTCATTCGATGAGCTGCTGCCCACCGCCGAAAAGTATGGCGAACATCACCTGGCCATTTACGGATTGATAGCCGGAATGGCAGTAATGGCCATAAGCCTGCTGCTTTTTATGTAATATGTGTTTTTTACTGAAAGAAGTGCTTGCGGCCGGCTGATCCGGTTCAGGTGCCGGGTGGTATTATAGTCCGATCTCTTCCCCGATTTCGGCCATGGCGGCTACGCTGATGGCGGCAAATTCATCCAGCGGAATTCCTATTTTTTCGCACTCCATAATAACCTCGCGCCTGACGGAGGCTGCAAAGGCCTTCTCCTTCATCCGCTTAACCACCGATTTTGGCTTTACCGAAGCCACTTTTTTATCGGGGTACACCATTGCAGTGGCGGTAATCAGTCCGGTTATGGTCTCGCCGGCTGCCAGGGCGTGCTGAAATTCAGTGGTGCGTTCCTCGCCGGTGGCCATCTCATTGTGCATGCGGATGGCATCCACCACATCGCTGTCGATGCCCATTTCGGTGAGGATTCTTGCTGTTTCCAGAGCGTGCAGATGCGGATTTGCCTCGGTAATCTCCACATCCAGGTCGTGAAGCAGGCCAGCCTGCGCCCATTTTTCGGCATCGCGTCCCAGGCGCAATGCCAGTGCACGCATCACCGCCTCCGATGACAACGAGTGCGCAATCATCCGTTCATTTCTGATGTACTTTCTGAGAAGTGCAAGCGCTTCATTTCGTGGTAAAAGCATAATCTTTCCTCCTTCGGGCACCTTAGCCCGCTAATGTATGATTAAATCCCTTACGCTTCCTGCCGGCTTTCGCTCCCGTTTTCCGCCATTTTTTCGGGATCCGTATTGCCCTCCCGGTAAAGGATTCCTGCATTGATGAACATCAGTGCCGATAAAAACAGGGATCCGCTGAGTGCAATGTAGAAAATGCCCTGAAGATAATGGGGGATAATCTCGGAATGTGCAAACATAATTCCCATCGACGCCATAAAAGCGATCAGCAGATAACTTTTCCAGCCGAAAAAGGCAAACAGGCATGGGTTTTTCTGCTCCATTTTAGCGATCCGCGAGATGTATTTCCTGCTGACTTTAAGAAACACAAAATTGAAAAATACCGCCATACCGGCCAGGCCAAGCACAAAATCAAACCACAATGGCAGGGGGCCTTCAGGCACAAAGCTCAAAGCCAGTTTAAAAACACGAAAGGCGGCATAGCCCCAGACCGAAGCGCCAATGAAAAAAAGCACGCGTTTCGGAACTGCGGGTTTCAGCTTAAGAGCCTTTCTCTTCATAATGTATCTGTGCAGTACTTATTTGTTGACCAGGTCTCCGGCGGGCTGCAAAGATAAACAACCCCTGCGAAATGAAAACAAAAGTGTGAAGTCAGTTATTTTTTCCGATGCCTTTTTGTCTTCCCGGTTTTCCGGCGGAAGTTACTTTTCGGGAGCCGCCACCGTATCGGGAATCAGCCCCTGCTCCTTCATGGTTTTGTACTGAAGCAGCACCAGTCCGTCGGCCAGCCCGATTTTGGGAGCTACGATGACCGGGATATCCATCCATTTCATAATTTTGATGAAAATCTCCGCAGCCGGAACAATTACATCGGCGCGGTCGGGGCGAAGGCCCATTTTACCGATTCGTTCGTTCAGCGGCATCCTTTTCAGTTGTTTGTGTGCCCGGATAAGCTGGTCGTATGAAATGCTGTTGCTCAGCGATTCACCGAAAAGCTTGATGATTTTGTTGATGTTTCCGCCTGAGCCAATGCAGCTTATTCTACCCGGGCCGTTTCTGAACTGTCTGAGCCACTTCCTGAGCTGTTTCCATTCGGCATCGGCAACTTTCTCGGTTAGCAAACGGATGGTTCCTATTTTGAATGAAGCGGATGAAACAAAGTGGTTGTTTTCCATGACCGAAACATCGGTTGAACCGCCACCTACATCAATGTAGAGGCTCTTGCCTGAATTGTCTGCAATCAGCGTATTGCCCAGCAAGCTGATGATTCCGGCTTCTTCGTTCCCGTCGATGATGTTTATTTCGAGGCCGGTTTCGCGTTTTACCCGTTCCAGAATTCCGGCATTGTTGCCGGCTTCGCGCATTGCCGCCGTGGCAACAACCCGATAACCCACCGGTCGGTAAACATCAATCAGCAGTTTAAAAGCCTGCATCGTTTTCAGCAGGTCAGCCTCCCTTTGCTCCGAAATGCTGCCATCGCTGAAGACATCGAATCCCAGCCTGAGCGGAATCCTGAGCAGCGATGCCTTCTCGGTAACGGGTCCCGCCTTGCTCTCGTAAACATTGGCAAATAGCAGGCGGGCAGCGTTGGTTCCTATGTCGATACTGGCAAAAAGCATAATTTACGGGAGATTGTCCGGTGGCAACGGCTCCGGAATGCCATGTTTAAAAGTCATCAGCCTGAGGTCGCCGCCATCGAAAACGGCGTAGGTGAAATTGCTCACCCAGTCGCCCAGGTTTATAAACCTGCTTTTGCCGTTCAGGGGAATGTCCGCCGCAATGTGGCGGTGGCCAAAAATAAAATAGTCAATTGATGGGTCGGTTTCAAGATGTGATTTTGCAAAAGTGAAGAGCCGCTCTTTCGATACATCAATCTTGCCCGACAGTTTTATCTCTTTTTCGTCGCGGAGTACATTGGCATAACGGCTGCGGCGCGAGAAGTAGAGCGCCATACGGGTGCCGATGTCGGGATGCAGCCAGTTGAACAGCCACTGGTTGGGTCGGAATTCGAAAACCCTTTTCAGGAATTTAAAACCGGTATCGCCCGGGCCGAGCCCGTCGCCGTGCGATAGAAAAAAGCGCTTCCCGCCCCACTCTCTGATTACCGGTTTTCGCTGAAGACTGATCCCCAGCTCCTTCTGGAAGTAATCGAATGCCCAGATATCATGATTTCCCCTGAAAAGATATACGGGAATCCCCTGATCGGTAATTTCGGCGAGCTTACCGAACAGCCTGGCAAATCCCTTCGGGATGACAGTCTGATATTCGAACCAGAAGTCGAAAATATCGCCCATTAAAAAAATCTCACCGGCATCCTGCCTGATCAGTTCAAGCCATTTAACCAGCAGCTTTTCGCGCTTCAGGCTCGAGTCGTGGTCGGGAATGCCGAGGTGGAAATCAGAAGCAAAATAGATCCTCAATTTTTTCGGGATTTGATTTTTCAAACATATAAAAAAATCATGAAAGAAACGGCTATTTTTTCACTTCCGCGGCTTTGCCATAATTTCACTGAGGCCGTGTTCCAGCGCCTGAATTGAAATGTAACGGTCAACGATATTCTGCCGGCGGTCGATCAGTACGAACACCGGAAGCCTTTCTGCCATGTAAGCTGCTGCCACTGAAGAGTTTCGCCCCATCGTATCGTTCACATTCACCCACCACAGCTTGTCGAGGGTAACGGCGGCTTTCCACCTGTCGGTTGAAGGCTCCAGCGAAACGGCGTAGACGGATAAGCCCATCGGCCGGAATTGCTCGTACAGGGTTTTCAGCTCGTGGTTTGTTTTGCGGCTCGCCGCATCGGCCGGCGCCCAGAAATAGATCAGGGTGAAGGGGGTTCCCGTGGATGCCGGCGTAAGGATTGCTTCGTTTGTCCCCGGCAGGCTGATGGGCGGAGTGGGCGTACCCGGTTTCAAAATATTACGGGCCTCTTCCTCATAATCAATAATTTGCCTTAACCTGCCAATTCGCTGGCGGTTCTGGATTACATACCGGTTGTCAGGAAAATGCAGGTTCAGCGTTGAATCGGTGTACAGAAAAAGGCGGGTATCCGTCAGCTCATCGAACAGCGGCGCCTGCCTCAGCCTGAGGTTCAGTGCAGGCAGAAGCGAAAGATAGTCCGGATGCTTCTCCAGATAACCGGCTGCTTCGCTTTTTATTGCTCCTACAATGGCTGTGTAGGCCGAATCAGCACGGTTTTTCAGCTGAAGAAAATCCTTTCTGTGGCGGTTGTTCTGAATGAATTCTGCCAGCGAATCTATTTTGTTCATTCCATTCTGAGCCGCGGAGAAGAAACGGGAATACTCCTCTGCTTCCTTTCCGCCGCTGATGGCAGGCTTTGCATTGCCGCCCATTTTAACGGTAACTGCATCGCCGGGAAATAATACGAGCATGCCCGACTGCTCCTTTCCGGCTCTCAGTAAGTAAAAACCGCCTTCTCCGGGCTTAATCCGGAAAGAAAAACTGCCGTCCTTCTTCAGCTTCAGCGAATCAACCGGCTTAACCCCCGATGTATCGATAAAATTCAGCACAATCCTGGCTGCCGTGCCCTGCATTACTTCGCCGCTCAGCCAAATGCCGTCAGCTTCGGATCCGGGGCCGCATCCGGGCATGAGTACGGACAGCGCCAGGAAAAAGAATAGATATTTTACCGGCTTGGCCATGGTCTGTAAAAATCTGAAAATCAACATCCGTTGCATTTAACGGGGGTCAATTGCGCTATTTCGGATTACAGCTTCACCTCTTTCAAAAGTTTGCTGATGATTCCTGTCATCCGCGGTTCGGCTTTGCTTGCGGCATCAATTACAATCTGGTGCGACACCTCCACGATTTTGCCCGGCACACCCAGGTCGGAGATCACTGAAAGTGCAAAAACGGGCAGGTTCATATGCCTGGCCACAATGACTTCGGGAACGGTTGACATTCCCACGGCATCCGCACCCAGAATGTGGATATAGCGGTACTCGGCCGGCGTTTCGAAGGTAGGCCCGGTAACGGCGGCATACACTCCGGTTCTGAACGGAATGCCTGATTTGCTGGCAATATCCGAAGCCAGTTCGAGCAGATGGCGGTCGTAGGGCTCGCTCATATCGGGGAATCGCGGGCCGAGGTTGGTATTGTTGCGGCCAATCAGCGGGTTGTTGCCCATCAGGTTGATGTGGTCGGTAATGAACATGATATCGCCGATCTCAAATCCGGGATTCAGTCCTCCGCTGGCATTCGAAACGATCAGCAGCTTGATTCCCAGCATCTTCATAACTCGGATGGGGAAGGTGAGTTCCTGCATGGAGTAGCCTTCGTAGTAGTGGAACCGCCCCTGCATGGCTACGATGGGTTTGCCGCCCAGGGTACCGAAAATCAGCTGGCCTTTATGGCCTTCGACGGTGGATAGCGGAAAATGGGGAATGCTGCTGTATGGGATTTCACAATCGGTTTCAATTTCGCGAACCAGCCCCCCAAGCCCAGTGCCCAGAATAATCCCGACTTCGGGTTGAATGGCTGTCTGTTTTCTGATAAATTCAGCGCTTTCGTTTATTTTTTCTAACATAGTCAAGTATTTGTTCATCAAACATCCGTTGGTCATCGTGGTGGAATGCCACTTCTATGGGCAGGTAATGAACCGGCAGATACCGCACCTTGTCAATGATGTCGGGGTTCAGCAACCGCATGGCATCCTTTTCAGTGGTAACAAGCAGCTTATTCCGGCTGTAAAGATCGTCAAATTTTTGTTTTATCCTATCAATATCGGCTGCTGTGTACTGATGATGATCGGGAAATTGCAGGACTACGAGTTCATGACACATTTGCGACAGGTACTCCTGAATGGGATAGGTGTTGACAATTCCGGCAAAAACGAGGATGTGGCTGTATTTCTTCTCCGGTAGGCTTCTGCCGGCGTCATCCCAGAGCGGTACAATTTGATTGTAACTGATATAGGAGAAATAAACTTTCTGATGTGATGCCGGTTTCATCTCCGCAATCAACTGCCGCCGCAATATCGGATTCAGGATTATGGGTGTTTTTGTAACGATAATGATATCGGCCCTGCGTGCCCCTCTGCGCGATTCACGCAGGTTACCCATAGGCAAAATGTGATTTTTGTAAAACATGTTGTGATAATCGGTCAGCAGTACCGATAATCCCGGCTTTACATAGCGGTGCTGAAAGGCATCATCCAGCAGGATGGCGTCAGCTCCGGGCTCCGTTCGGAGTATGGTTTCTATTCCCCTTCGCCTGCTGCCGTCAACATGTACGCCTATGCTGGGATATTTCCGGAAATACTGCAGGGGTTCATCGCCTATGGTCAGCGCACTGGCCTGATTGTTTGCCTTGCGGTACCCACGCGTTTTCCGGCCATACCCCCGGCTTAGGGTATGAACACGGTATAAAGGCTCAAGCAGCCGTATCAGATATTCGGTATGCGGGGTTTTGCCGGTGCCGCCGGTGGAGAGGTTACCCACCGAAATAACCGGGATATCATACTTTTTCGACCTCAGTATTCCAATGTCGAACAGCAGATTTCTGGCGCCGGTTATCAGGCCATAAATCAAAGAAAATGGAAACAGCAGAAGCCTGAGAAAATCCATGGCTTAAAAATATAAAATAATTGTATGCGTAAATGCATTAAATCAAAAATGCAATTTATTATCTGCTGAATTTATACGAATTGTATTTACCAAATGTCCAGGTT
>LUZO01000109.1 GCA_001603685.1 Bacteroidales bacterium Bact_23 | reverse complement strand
TTGAATACAAGCGATATTGCCTGTAAAAATAATGGTACTCTTTTTATTTCTAATTATGGTCAGGGTGGAGTTTACAGATCCTTCGATCATGGCATTACATGGCAAAAGGCTGGTTTTAATTGGTTAAATATTGTAAGCATTGCAGTAAATCCGGCCACTGATGATGTATTTATACAAGGGATTGATCATTCACTGAGCTCTTATTTCGGCATTTTTAAAAGCAGCGATAATGGCATCAACTGGCATGCTGTGTATTTGCCTGATTTTTCTTTTGATAATATTCGCCAGTATCGATGTGGATTCGATAGCATAATGATTGCCGGGGCTGTGCGATACATCTTCCGTTCAGCCGATAACGGTCAAACATGGGATGTTGCCCATTTCAGCAACGCCACAAATTACGTAGAAGTGTTTACTGATTTTGCGTTTTCGCCGGATGGAATTATTTATGCTACATCGGCTCGAATGTATTCTGATTGCGGTAAATTGTGGAGGTCTCTCGATACCGGTTTAACCTGGGAAGAAATTGGAGGATGCAATTATTTTCAAAGTATTGCAATTGATAGTTCCGGGAAAATTTTATTTGGCGGAGAAGGCTTATATAGATATGACCCCTTAACCGAAGTTTGGGAACAGTTGTTACCTTCATTTTATTATCCAGATGATATTATTGTAGCACCAAATCAGAACATCTACATTGGATGTAATCGAAATGGCATTTCAATAGGAGGAGTATTGGTTTCAGAGGACAACGGACAAACCTTTACTACAATAAATTCCGGCATAGACTGGATTGATGTTAAGAGGTTAAAACCAGACAACATTGGAAGATTGCTTGTGGTTAATAGTGATGTATTGCGCAGTACAGATACACTGATAACACATACATCATTCAATAAATCAAATAACAGCAGCCGTCTTCTTATTTACCCCAATCCGGTAGAATCATACTTCATTGTTCAAACTCCTGAAATCTATGGGGGAAAGATTTTTGTTTCTATCTACAGTATTACCGGCATTAAATTGTATGAGGAAACAATTATTAACGGCAATGGAATCAGATTCCCATCCGGGCTGAAACCGGGGATATATATTGTTACTGCTCAAGGCGGAAGTAACATAAGTACAGGTAAGATCATTTTTAAACCCGAATATTAAACCTGCTATCCAAACCATAGAATCTCAAAAACTCAGTGTATTTCCTAATCCTTTTAAAGCGTTTATTAAAGTTTCATGGAATACCTCTGGCCAGGAAATACTCTTGTGATACATGATGCAAACGGCAGACAGGTTCTTACCCGTCCATTGCAAGGCCAGCACAATGAGGCCATCATTGATATTTCCGGTTTTGTAAATGGAAACTATGCTGTAATCCTTTTACAAGGCGGAAAAACCATTGCCACAGAAACCCTGGTTATTGCCAGATAGCATAGTTTATTCAGATTTTATAAGGCATTCCGGAAATTTTTCGGAATGCCTTATAGCTTAAAACTTATCCGTTTAATGCTTCCCGTTGCCGTTGATTCCGAAATGTTCGATGGCCTTCATGGCGGCATTCTGTTCGGCGCCTTTAATGGAAAAGTCGCGGCCCGAGCCGGCAACCTCCTGATCAACCGTAACCTCGACAATGTATTGCTTGTTGTAGCCTGATCCTACCTCCTGTATCACATTGAATTCAAATGTTTTTTTCTCTTTTTGAACCCACTCTATCAGCCGGCTTTTATAGTTCATATCGGTATTGATCAGCTCGTTCAGGTCAAAATTGTTCTTAATAATCCTGTTAATCAATACCTTGCGGGTAAAACGATATCCTTTGTCCAGGTACATTGCCCCAATAATTGCCTCAAAGGCATCTCCTTTTATTGACCTGAAAACACTGCTTTTTTCCTGGGTGTGGATAATCAGCCGGTCAAGGCCCAGCCGGAGGGCAAGGTTGTTGAGCTGAGCGCGGCTTACAATCTTCGACCGCATTTCAGTCAGGAATCCTTCGTCTTTATACGGGAACATCCTGAAAAGGTAATCGGCAACCACCGTACTCAGAACGGTATCGCCCAAAAACTCAAGGCGTTCATTGCTAACCCTGATTCCGTTAAGCAGTTCTTCGGCCTGCGACTTATGGCGAAGCGCCAGTTTATACAAAAAAATATTTCCGGGATAGAACCCGAAAATATTTTTTATGGCTTCAAAAAGTTCTTTTTCAGCAGAAAAATAAAACCTTAGCGGCTTTAACTTCAGAAGAGACACAATTTATTTTACAAATTTCTGTACCAGGATGGAGACATTATGTC
>LUZO01000108.1 GCA_001603685.1 Bacteroidales bacterium Bact_23 | reverse complement strand
CGGCAACTGCCAGTGCGAGGATAATTCTTAGTTTTTTCATAGCTGCTACTTTTAAAATTTGGTTATTGTTATTTTATAATTCTCAATGTCTGATTCTAAAGCCTGACCCGGGTTGATGCCTGGTCAGTAGAAAAGCAGCAGCATCTGACAGGGCACCAACCACGGGAAAGGCAGACAATCTGTTTTGCGGATTTCAACGGAACTTTATTTCTGGTTCTAGGAAGTGCCATTTGGTCACCGGCTGCTGCTTTCAGTTCTCTGTTACATGATGTTTTCAGGAGCAATCATCTCCTCAAACATCTGATGGCCGGAAATTTGTCCGAATGAGCCGTCGGGATTCACATCGCGCTCAATGCGCATGCATAAGAGGCTGTGGTTGTTATCGGCTGTGCGGATGGCAAGCTCTACATCCGTTTCCTGGAAATTTCTGACCACCCATTTCGATTTGGTGTTGTCGGCCCAGCCCTCAGTGCGCTTTTGTGCCCATTCCTTTATCACTGCGGCTTTCAAAACCTTTGCCCCGGGATAATATTTAAGTGCGGTAGCTTCGGCTGTCTGAACGGCAAGGTCAGCATCCGGCCCGTTCATTACGGCCGGACGCATGGTTATGCGTTTGCTTCGGATATTCCTGCGCTCTTCATTCATATTGATAAGCCGGTTGTAGCTTTCCTTCAATTTAGCATAAGGAAGATCATTATCGCTGAAAAGGGGTTTTAACTCCCTGATCTCCTCTTCGAGCGATTTAAGCTCACCTGTTCCGGTAAAACGGGGTTTCAGATCCGACTGCTGCAGCCAGGCGGTATCGCGGTTCAGCACATCAATGCACTCTTCCACGGTGCGGGTAACCTCTCCTGCAATTTCGGCAATGGTAGCCGAGTAGTTGGCTTCAAAATTATCCAGGCGGTACTGCAGGTCGGCGGCACGGCTTGTAAGGGTGGCTGACTTCTCACCCGGAAATGTTTCGGCTTTGAAACGATTCATCACTTCAGCGGCTTTCCGGAAATACTCCCTTTCGTTGAGCAGCCCGGGAATATTCCGTATACTTCCCTCGAAATAGGGAATGGCCTTGATTTCCTCTTCCCATTTCCGGTTCAGCGCCTCCAGCGCCTGTGCAGTTTCGGTTTTTGCAGCCGCTTCAGCAGCGATGGCCGCTTTTTCAGAGCTGAGTTCCTGTTCCAGCTGATTTGCCTGTTTGCTCAGTTCGGCAAATTCGGGCAGGTTGGGATATTTGCCGGCAAATCGTTCATTGAATTCCTCAATCTCGCTTTTTGCCCGTACCAGGTTGCGGTTTTTAACGGCTTCGCGAATCTTGCCAAGCTGCGCTTCCACCTCAAAAGGCAGCTTCTCCGCCGCTTCGGCGGTGAGCGCAATGCCTTTCCGCTCAAGGTCCTTCCGTAACTTATCCTGCTTCTGTCTCAGTGATTTAACCTGAAAATCATCCGGATTCAGCTGTGCAGCCTTTTCGATGAGCGTTCCGGCACTTTTCCACAGCTCGGCAGCTTCCTGGTTTTTGCTGCTGAACATATTGCTCTCCGCTTTCCTCAACATCCCCGATGCTTCCTGTACAATTGTTTTAAAGTCTTCCATATGCTGCTTTTTTACTGATCGTTATTGAATTCTGAATAAAAATCACTGGTTCGTTACGGGCTTTTTCTCTTCTTTCTTTTTAAAGGTTTTCTTTACCATTTCGGTATCACGCTTTACACTTCTTGCGGATCCTGCAATCAGTGAAGGTATGCTTAACACACGCCTGATT
>LUZO01000107.1 GCA_001603685.1 Bacteroidales bacterium Bact_23 | reverse complement strand
GTCTTGCAAAAGCTCTGAATGATGGGCAGTTGCTCATGTCTTAATCCTTGTTTTTCTGGAAGTTGGTCTCTGAGGTTGAATAAAAGATGAAGATAAATAGAAATACAGAAGTTGTCTTAATCCTTGTTTTTCTGGAAGTTGGTCTCTGAGATATCTGTTGGAAACGGGGAAACCTTTATATGATGACAGTCTTAATCCTTGTTTTTCTGGAAGTTGGTCTCTGAGTTCGAAGAGGCAAAAGCATCATATGAAAAGGCTTTAAATACGTCTTAATCCTTGTTTTTCTGGAAGTTGGTCTCTGAGAGCGAATTTTGTAACTTGCTGAAATATACGGCATTACACCCGATTTTTGGAGTTTTTTTGTAAAAAAATGCCAAAAACATGTACTTTTTAGAGGGGTGCAAAGATACAACAATTTATCAGGATTTCAAATAACTTTTTCAGGATTTTTGGTTAAAAACCAGCCTGTTCGTATCCGATTGATTATCAGCATTGTCGCTCTTCATGCTTTTGTTCAGAGAGGTAATTCCGCTGTTTGATAATCAAAAACAGGTGTTCCCGGTTCCTTTTACCTTAATCAGGGTAAAATTAGCTAATTTTTTTAAATTTCAACAATGTGAGGGGAAATTTTGGAGTCAGAGGTCAGAGTCCGCCTCGGCGGAAGAGGTAAGAGGTAGGAGGTAAGAGGTAGGAGTCCGCCGCGGCGGAAGAGGTAGGAGGTAGGAGGTAGGAGGTAGGAGGTAGGAGGTAAGAGGTAAGATTGGTTTAGTGTACCGCCTTCGGCGGCGACGGAGCTACCTCGATCCACATCGTCCAAAGGCGGACTGCCGTTTGGCGGATCTGCAATCCGCAATTTCAAAACTCTTGTTTTTCGAGAAGTTGTTTTCTGAATTCTACCCTTGGTGGCTGAGGCCCTCGAAGCCACCCTGCAGCAAAAGTCTGATTTTCCCGGATATTGTTTTCTGAATTCTTCCCTTGGTGGCAGAGGCCCTCGAAGCCACCCTGCAGCAAAAGTCTGATTTTCCCGGATGTTGGTTTCCTGAATTCTACCCGGGTGGCTGAGGCCCTCGAAGCCACCCTGATGCTAAACCCATGTTTATTAGGAAGTTGAATTCAGAATTAAAAGATAATCCGCCGCATTAAGTCAGTATATTTTAACCACCGGAATTAACGATTGTAAATACAATCCGTATCAACTGAAAAGTGGGCAATTACGCAGAATACCCCATTGCTAAAAAGGAAGAAGCACACCATTATAATATGGTGCCGCTGTTATATCGCTTTAAAGTGTTCCGACTGTATCCAGCCTTTGCTGCCGTTGGCGATTCTGATTTCGTTCCAGTCGCCGATTTCGTCTATTACCGTTACCTTCAGCCCTTCGTGGATTACGAACAGGTCGATGCTGCTCTCGTCGGGCGAGCTTTTTACCGGAACGGTGGGGGTGAAGATAATGGCCGTGCGCTGGTTTTTCGCCTCTTTGTAGGTTTGCATGGCGATGATGCCGGAGATCAGGTTCACCAGAATCAGCAGTATGCCGAAAGAAAACAGCGCCTTCCGCATCCACATACGGCTGGTAAGCAGAAACAGCGCCACTGTGATAAATATCAGGGCAAAGGTGAAAAGTGCCGTTTTGGCCCATCCGTCGGGCGAGAACCACAGTTTGAGCGATTTCCACCACCGCACATAAAACAACTCGGGCAGCACATCTATTTTATCTACGATCTTGTTGTTGGCCACCTTCAGGTTGTACTGGTAATCCTCGTTCGAGGGGTCCCATTTCAGAGCCCTCTCGTAGTTCAGAATGGCTGAGGGGATATCGTCGAGTTTGAAGTAGGCGTTTCCGAGGTTGTAGAAGATATCGGGCGAGGCGGAGCCGTCGGCAATAATCTTTTCGTACAGGCTGATGGCGTTTTCGTAGAATCCGGCGGAGTAGGCCTTGTTCGCCTTGTCGAAATCGTCCTGCGGGCCGGCAAGCAGGCTCAGGCTGAATGCCGGAATCAATATGAGGGAGAGGAATATTTTTGCTTTCATGACATCGAAATTGTTTGCCGGCCTATTTTAACTGCTGTTCGGTATTGGTAATTACATCAATCGCTTCGGAATAAAGCTGTTCCATCACCTGCGATTTCTCGCCGGGCGCAAAGCGCGCAAACTCGCAGTTGTTCAGCGCCGTAATAAACTGGTCAATCAGTTCGTCCTTCACATTTTTGTTTTTCAGCGCTTCGTTCACCGAATCCATCGAGAGGGTTGCCCTGGGAATGTTGAATTTATCGCTGATGTAGCCCCACAGCGCATTCGACACCTCTACCCAGAAAGCTTCCTGATTCTTCTGTTTCATGAATAGTTCGGCGGCTTTCAGCCGTTTTCTGGCCACGCGGGTCGCTTTGCGGTTTCGCATCAGTGCCAGGTCGTTTCGCCGGCGCAGTTCGTTCTTCCACACCAGGATAAAGGCGATCAGCAGAACGGGCGGAAGCGCCATCCACAGCGGAAACAGCGGGCTGCTGATAAGGTAGCTGTTCAGCGGACGCAACTCCTGCCTGCCGGTCTTAATGTGGCGGATGTCGGTGCCTATCATTTTGAAATCTTCCTTATCCACGCCTGCGCCGACCACCACGGATTCGCCGCCGCTGCCTTTCTCCACCTTTATTTTGAAATCGGGGGTGCTGAGCGTTTTGTAGGTTCCCGATCCGATGTCGAAATAGGCGTAGCGCACCGATTTGATGGTAAAATCGCCGGGGTTGCGGGGAATAATCAGATATTCGAAGGTGCGGCTGCCCGAAACGCCGTTCTGGGCGGCGGTAATGTTGTCGGTTACCCTGGGGTCGTACACCTCGAAGTCGTTGGGAAACACCAGATTGGGTTTCTCCATCAGCTTCAGGTTGCCGCGTCCGCTAACGGTAAATTTCAGGGTCATCGCCTCGTTGGTCTTCAGCTGTTCCTTGTCGATGGAGCTGCTGATGCTGAAACTGCCTACGGCTCCGGCAAATTCGCTGGGCTTTCCGGCCGCCGGAAGCGGCTTTACATTGATGTTCAGCGGGTTGGAGCGGATGGTTTTCCTGACATTCTGATAGGTACTGCCAAAGAAACTGTCGTTGAAGAAACTGTCGAAGAAGGGGTCGTTAAAACCGCGGCGGTTTGCCTTGCGCTGAATCTGTGCCACCACATCCATTTCGAGCGGATCGATGGTCAGGGTGCCGCTTTTCTGTGCAAACAGCGCCTCCTTTTTGATTTCGGCCACCACATATTCCACTCCGTTGATGGTTTCGCGGTACTGGTTCAGTTTGGTCATGTCCTTGATCAGGTCCTGCGACCAGAAACCTGCGGTGGAAGGCAGTTTGGTGATGCTGTATTCGGCCACCGGAACGCGGGTGTATATCTTATAGGTGGCAATCACCTGCTCTCCCTGGTAGGGGTTTGAGTTGCTGACGGAGGCCCGTACAAAAAGGTCCTTGTCGGTGATATCGCCGACTTGCTGCTGTTGCTGCTGCTGTTGTTGCTGCTGCGGGGCGGGAGCGTTCCCTTTCACCACCCTGATGGTGGCCGGGTTCGACTGATAGGTTTTGCCGTCAACATTTACCGATGCCGGGGGAATGGTAAAGGTACCTTCGGTTGTGGCCTGAAGGATGTAGGTAAAGGTGTATTCAACCGACCGGGAAACCTGGTTGTTGATGATCTGCATGCTGGTGCTGGTGGACTGGCTTGGGCCGGCAAGTACCGTAAAATCCTTGATGGCCGGAGAGCGGAAGCCGGTTGCCTGTCCGTTTACGGAATAGATCAGCCGGAACTGATCGCCAACGGCTACCACATCCCGCACCGACACCCTGAAATCCACATCCTGCCCGCTGGCAACTGATACCCAGGTGAAAAAAAACAGTAAAACAGAATATCCAAACTTTTTCATCGGTACCGGTTAATATTTTTTCTTTATTTCCATCATTTAAAAAGGCCTGCAAGTTACCAATCTTTCTCAACCTGAACGGGTACGGCC
>LUZO01000106.1 GCA_001603685.1 Bacteroidales bacterium Bact_23 | reverse complement strand
CTTGTTAATGTATTAACAGTATCGTTATTTGCCTAACAAATGTAAAAAGCTATAAATCAGATAAATATAAATTGTGGCACGGTAGTTGGTTTATAGAGGATAAGTTAGTAACAAATTTTAAAAAGAAATATCATGGCACGATTCACTCTTCCCCGCGATCTTTATTTTGGCGAGAATTCACTTGCAGAACTTGGTAACCTCAGAGGAACCAAAGCCATCATTGTTATTGGCGGCGGTTCGGTTAAGAAATTTGGATTTTTAAACAAGGTTGAGACCTATCTTCAGAGTGCCGGGATGGAAACGCTGGTTTTTGAAGGCGTTGAACCCGATCCTTCAGTTGAAACCGTTTTCCGCGGCGCTGAAGTAATGAGGCGTTATAATCCCGACTGGATTGTGGCAATCGGAGGTGGTTCGGCAATTGACGCTGCCAAAGCCATGTGGGTGTTTTATGAGCATCCCGAAGCTTCATTCGAAGAGATTGCAAAACCCTTTAACATTCCCGTGCTGCGCAGCAAGGCCCGCTTTGCTGCCATCCCCTCAACCAGCGGCACTGCATCTGAGGTAACTGCCTTCTCGGTAATTACCGATTACGAAGCACAGATCAAATATCCTCTGGCTGATTTTGAGATTACCCCCGATGTTGCCATCATCGATCCTGCACTGGCTTACACCATGCCTCAGGAACTGACCGCATACACCGGAATGGATGCCCTGGCGCACGCTACCGAAGCCTATGTTGCCGCAAACCGCTCCGATTTTTCAGATCCCCTTGCACTGAAAGCCATTCAGATGATTAAGGAAAATCTGGTAAAATCATATCATGGCGACAGGCAGGCCCGCGATAAAATGCACATTGCACAGTGCCTGGCCGGAATGGCATTCTCAAACGCACTGCTGGGCATCGTTCACAGCATGGCGCATAAGTCGGGTGCGGTATTCCATATTCCCCACGGGTGTCTGAATGCAATTTACCTGCCGGTGGTGATTGATTACAACCGCAAGGTATGTGCCGACCGTTACGCCGAAATCGCCCGCTTTATCGGACTGAAAGGCGAAACAACCGATGAACTGGTAGATGCTTTCCGCAACTTCTGCACCTGCCTGAACGACAAGATGAACATCCCCCAGAGTCTTAAGGAATACGGGGTTACCGAAGATATGTTCCACGAGAATGTTGACAGAATTTCGGCAAATGCCGTACTCGATGCCTGCACGGGATGCAATCCCCGCGAAACAAGCGAGAAGGAATTCAAAACGCTGTACACAGCGGCTTACTATGGTGAAAAAGTAGTCCTTTGATTTAATACTTGCAGTTTTCTCATTTGTGTGTTTGGTTACCGGCAGGGGCGCCTGCTCCTGCCGGTTTTTTAAAAAACAATTACGCCATGCTGACAGTCATCAACAGAAAAAGCCTTTCAAAAGATATTTCCCTCATTGAAGTATTTTCCCCGCGGATTGCCACATCAATTCTGCCCGGTCAATATGTAAATGTAAGAGTTACAGCCGTTCACCGGTTTGTTTCGCTTCCGGTGATGGAGGTGGATTCTGAAAAGGGAACCATTGGCTTGCTGGTTCAGGCGGTTGATGAGGCCACCACACTGATGGTGAACAATCCCGAGGTTTTTATTTTCGATGAGATTACCGGCCCGCATGGCAATCCTTCGCAGCTTACAGCCTGCCACGACTGCGAGCTGAGAGACTCGGAACTTCTGTTTGTAGCCGGCGGACTGGGCGTTGCCTCCGCAATACGTCAGATTGAGTGGCTGGCAAAGAAGGGTTGTACGGTTGATGTAATGCTTGTGGCGCCCACTAAAGAGGAACTGTTACTAAAGGAACGATTTGAAAAAATATGCCGGAATGTATATCTGGCAACGAACGACGGCAGTTTGGGGTTTCATGGCTCAGCATCTGATTTACTTGGAATACTTCCCATGGACCGGATTAACGGTTATGATCTGATATCTACTTTTGGCCCGCTGAAGATGATGAAGCAGGTGGCTGACTTTGCCCTGAGTCATGGAATCTCTGCTACTGCCGGTTTTGTTGAGTTATTGTCGAAATTCGGCCTCACCGGGTTCAGGCTCGATGTGGCTGATCTAACGGCAGATGTGGCTGTTCATGGCCCGGAGTTTAATGCACATCTGGTTGATTTCGAACATGCCATCAGCCGTTCGAGCATTAATGTTTCGAAAACGGATGCATCTGAGAATGCAACCAGAGTAATGGAAATTTCATCCAGGAATGGTGGAAGACCGGTTAGGAAACATGCTTAAATACAGTGATATGGAAAGCTACAATGTTCATACTGATACTTTGATCCGGCAAAAAGGCGGGTTTATTTCCACTGCGCCATTTCCGTCAAGTGGCAGCGGGAGCGAAATCAGAGACCTTTCAGCCGGAGTTCTTGAGATCGGCGAGGTGAAGCGCTTAGGCTTGTACCTCTCATTTCTCAGGCTTATGCGTCTGAAAGGCAGGGTTGATCTTTCGCTGGAATCCATAGCCGCTGAAACCGACCTCAGACAATCGGTGGTAGAGGAAGACCTGATAAAGCATGGCCTGATGCTGTCGGGGCAAAAAGCATTTCACATCATTACCCTGATGAATGCAATCGAACAGATTCTTGGTTATCGCAATGAAACCGAATCGTTTCTGGTTGGTGCCGGTAAACTTGGAACTTCGCTGCTGATGCAGGAGAATCTGGGTCAGACCTGTCTGAAGATTGTAGCAGCTTTCGATACCGATTTCCGGAAAATCGGTAGTCGTATCGGGTCCATCAGGGTGATGTCGCCCGATAAAATCATCCCCCTGGCAGCCCGGATGCATGTAAGTCTGGGAATTATTGCCACCCCCGCTGCCGAAGCAGCCCATGTAGCCAATCTGCTGGCAGGTGCCGGTATGAAAGCCATCTGGAATTTTACTGCCGGAGAGATAGATCCCGGTCAGGACATAATTGTGGAGCAAACCTTGCCGGGCGATGATATTGCCCTGGCATACGAAAATATAGTAAACAGGCTGAGAAATTCGCCTTTCAATTGATATCAAACCAAAACGCAAAAGCTATGAAACCAAAAATTGAAATTGTAATCTGTATGGGCAGCTCCTGCTATGCACGGGGAAATAAAATCAGCCTTGAACTTATCAAAGCCTGGCTGAACGAAAAGAAAGTTGATGCCGAGATTGGTTTCAAAGGTCAATTGTGTTCAGGCTTGTGCAGCAAAGGACCTATTCTGATTATCAACGGCCAGACCTATCAGGATGTACATCCTGCTAATGTGCTGAATATCCTTCAGACTGCCATTAACGGGGTTTTTGCCTGATAAAAAAATGAGTTATGGACAGGATGCAACCGGTTTACACCGAAATAAACAATTGTCAGGACTGCTACAAATGTATCAGGGAATGTCCTGTAAAGGCCATCAGAATTGAATCGGACAGGGCCTCTATTGTGCGCGATCTCTGCATTTTCTGCGGAGGCTGTACATTAATTTGTCCCTCGGGAGCAAAAAAGGTGCGTGATGATGTGTCGCGCGTTAAACTGCTACTCAGCCAGGATAAGCCGGTTTATGTATCCATTGCTCCATCGTTTGTAACTGAATTCACCACCTATACTACCGAAGAGATAATTGCGGGCTTAAAGATGCTTGGCTTCGAAGGAATTTCGGAAACGGCGCTGGGTGCGGAACTGGTAAGTGCTGAAACGGCTGAAATACTCCATAAATCAAGCCCCGGCGTTTACATCAGCTCGGCCTGCCCTTCGGCGGTTGATTATATCCGGAAATATCGGCCCGAACTGACCTCATCCATTCTCGATATCTATTCGCCGCTGATGGCTCATGCCGCTTTGCTCAGGAAAATATACGGCGATGACATCAGGGTGGTTTTTATCGGACCCTGTGTATCGAAGAAAAACGAATCGGATGATTTTAACTCGCTGATTGATGTTGCCATCACTTTTAAAGACCTCAGGAACTGGTTTGAGGAGGAAGGCATTCTTCCCGGACTGATAACCAAAACCGAAGAGGCCGGTTTTGTTCCTTTCAGGGCAAAGGACGGTTCGCTATATCCGCTTGACGGAGGGATGGTAACCACTCTGAAAAATATAAAAAATGACCCGTCGGTCAGTTATATGCACATCTCGGGAATGCAGAACATTGAAGCAGCCCTCGACGGACTTACCGATCTTGAGAGTAATACCAAGTTGTTTCTCGAGCTGCTGGTTTGTGATGGCGGATGCATTAACGGTCCCGGAACTACATCGCAAAAGGGTACAGTGGTAAAAAATGTAAAAATTGAGAACTTCCGCAAAGAGAGCAACGGCATAACTGATGGTACCGGATTAATCAGGGAACTGCCTGAGATCCGTTCTGCATTTTGCACAGTAAGTCAACCAATTGTCACTCAGGATTATAGTGAGGCCGATATTCAGGAGGCGCTTCGCAGCGCAGGAAAGACTTCGAAAGCCGATGAGCTGAACTGCGGCGGATGTGGTTACAACAGTTGTCGCGATTTTGCCATTGCCATGCTGAAAGATATGGCCGAAAGGCAGATGTGCGTATCATACATGCGGAAGGTGGCATCGGATAAGGCAAGTGTACTGCTGCAGCGTATGCCTTACGGCGTGGTGCTGATTGACGATAGCCTTCATGTGATTGAGAGCAACAAGGCATTTGCCGATCTGGTGGGCAATGACCTGCCGGCATTGTGGAGTGCCAGACCCGGACTTCAGGGAGCTGACCTGAAAAAAATGGTTGGCTATCATAAAATATTTTCAAATGTGCTTTCGTCGGGCAACGATCTGATTGATAAGAATATAGATGATAAGGGAAAGCTGATGAACCTGTCGGTTTTCACCATTCAGAAACACCGGATTATCTGCGGAATTATTCAGGATCTTCATCAGCCCGGAATTATGCAGCAGCAGGTAATGCGGCAGATCAGACAGGTAGTTCATGAGAATATGAGTACCGTTCAGAAAGTGGCTTTCCTGCTTGGCGAAAATGCTGCGCGGACTGAAGCAATGCTGAATAGTGTGGTGAGTGGCTACGAAAAATTGTAAAACCATGAAGGGCAGTGAGTTCTATATAGAGATAGCTTCGAGGCAGATCAGCAAGAATGGCGAAGACATTTGCGGTGATGTTTTTCTGTCGAGGAAAATCCAGGAAGAGAACCGCATCATCACCGTACTGAGCGATGGCCTTGGCAGCGGAGTGAAGGCAAATGTGCTTGCCACCCTGACCGCCACCATGGGACTGAACTTTACCGTTGAACGGTATCCTCCCGAACTCACTGCAAGAACCATACTCGATACCCTGCCTGTTGACCGCGACCGCAAAATCAGCTATGCTACCTTTACCATTGTTGACAGCGATGCGGACGGTGAAACCAGGCTGGTGAATTTCGACAATCCGGCGCCCCTGATTGTAAGAGACCGTAAGCTGTTGAATACCAATAAATCAATCATTGGAATCAATAAAAGGGCAGGGCGCAAGCGCGAACTTATTTACAGAACTTTTCAGGCACGGCTCGAAGACCGCATTATCCTGTTTACTGACGGAGTGAGCCAGTCGGGCATTGGTACGGCCATGTATCCTTTTGGATGGGATGAGCAGGCGATTGGTGACTGGGTGAGCCGTGTGCTGGAGCAGGAGCCCGGGATTTCGGCCGCCGATCTGTCGGGACGGCTGGTTGAACGGGCACATGCAAACGATATATACAAAGCCAATGACGATACCTCGTGTGTGGTCATCTATTTCAGACGGCCGCGCCGCCTGCTGCTCTGTTCGGGGCCTCCGTACAACAGTGCCGATGACCAGCGCCTTGCCAATACGGTGGAGTCGTTTGCCGGCCAGAAAGTGATTTGCGGCGGTACCACGGCTGAAATTATCGCCCGCGAAACCCAGCGTGAAATCGAGGTCAGCCTCGATTCAATATCCGATGGCATCCCGCCTATGTCATACATGAAGGGAGTTGACCTTGTAACAGAAGGAGTTCTGACACTCGGCAGGGTTTCGACAAGGCTTGAGGAAGGGGTTCACCTGCCGGTGCGTGGCAAGGATGCCGCCTCATTGCTGCTGTCGCTGCTGCTTAACAACGACCAGATCTATCTGCTGGCCGGAACCCGCATCAACGAAGCGCACCAGGATCCCAGCCTGCCTGTGGAACTGGAAATCAGAAGAAATGTTGTAAAAAAAATTAAACGCCTGCTTGAGGATAAATACCTTAAAGAGGTTCACCTTGACTTTATTTAATCAGGACATGGAAAAAAAAGTAGAACTGGAAATTTGCCTCGGCACCCTGTGCTTTATTATGGGAGGTTCAGCATTTGAAATGATCAGCGAGTCGCTGCCCGAGGATTTGATGGGAAAAGTATTGGTAAAGGGGATGAATTGCCCCGGCTACTGCAATATGCCTAAATATGGCAGAGCTCCTTTTGTAAAAGTAAACGGCGAGCTTATTGCAGAAGCCAATATTCAGAAAGTTATTGCTAAAATGAGGGAGGAGGTCTATCATGGCGCAAACAAATAATGCAACCCTGGTAAGGCGCGAGATCATTACCCGCCTCAGTAAGCTGTATGCCGAAGGAAGGCTGGAAGATATTGACCGCATTCCGCTTGAAATGGCGCCCCGTTACGGCGACAGCAACAGCAGCCGTTGCTGTGTCCATAAAACAAGAGCAATCATCCGCTACCGGATTATGGCATTGCTGGGCTACAATGTAGCCGATGAAACCGACGAACTGGAATCGCTCTACAGCTATGCGGTGCGTTCGCTTTCGGGAGCCGACAGGGGCAACGGGGTTCTGACGGTGGTTGATGAAGCCTGCACCTCATGCGTAAAAAGCAACTACACGGTTTCGAATATCTGCCGCGGATGTCTTGCCGCACACTGTATGGTTACCTGTCCGAAAGATGCCATCACCATGGTAAACGGACAGGCGAAAATCAATCCCGACAAGTGTGTGAACTGTGGCCTTTGCCAGAAGGTATGCCCCTATCATGCCATTATTTATGTGCCAATTCCCTGCGAGGAGTCATGTCCCGTTAAGGCCATTTACCGTAACGAGCACGGCATCGAGGAGATTGATTATGATAAGTGTATCCATTGCGGAAAATGTATGGTAGCCTGTCCGTTTGGTGCAATTATGTACCGTTCGCAGCTGATTCATGTGCTCCACAGAATCCTGAACGACGATAAACCGGTTGTTGCCATGCTGGCGCCGGCCGTTTGCGGACAGTTTAAAGCAAACTACAAAACCGTAACCAAAGCGGTACTTGAGATGGGATTCTCCGATGTGTTCGAAGTGGCAGCAGGAGCTGTAATGACTGCGAAGCATGAGGCGGAAGAGCTTGCCGAAAGGCTTGAAAGCGGAAGCCAGTACATGACCACCTCATGCTGCCCGGCCTGGGTAGAGATGGCTGAAAAGCATCTGCCGCAACTGAAACCGTCGGTTTCCGATACCTGGTCGCCCATGCGCTACACCGCCGCTCTGGCAAGAGAAAAATATCCCGATGCCACTCTGGTGTTTATCGGGCCCTGTGTTGCCAAACAGGCTGAGGCCATGAAATATGAAGGCGTTGACTTTGTAATGACCTTCGAAGAACTTGGTTCAATGATGGTTGCACTGAATGTTGACCTTCAGAATATTGAGCCTGAACCGGAAAACGAAGTGCTGCATGAAAGGGTGTTTGCAGGCAGTGCCGGCGTAATGGATTCCGTTGGTAACTACTATCACGGACCTGCCCTGAAGCCGCTGGTAATCAACGGGCTTGACAAGAAGAACATTGCCAGCCTCCGCCGGATTGCAACCGGAAAGCATGACTATAACATGATTGAAGTGATGGCGTGCGAAGGCGGCTGCCTCTCAGGTCCCGGTAGCATCAGCACACCCGATGTTGCCAGAAAGCTGTTCAATACCCAGGCTGGAGTTACCATTGAGCAGGTGGCTGAAGTTTAAATGCTGCCTTGTGCGGATAAATTTCAGGAATCTGTACAAAAGACTTTATCTGGTTTTGATAATAACCTGAGAATGAATTCATAATTTCCTGATTTTGTGAATGCAAGATACCTGGTAAGCCGATCATGGTTTATCAGGTATCTTTTTTGAATTTTATGCCGGAGCAAATCTTAACTTTGCCGGAAAATGATTTCCGATGTTTATTGATTTGCGCAGCGATACCGTGACCCGGCCCACACCCGGTATGCTTGAGGCCATGTTTTCGGCCAGAGTGGGCGACGATGTTTTTGGTGAAGATCCTGAAATCAATGCCCTTGAGGCGAAAGTCGCAGCCCTTTTCGGAAAGGAAGCGGGGTTGTTCTGCCCGTCAGGCACCATGACCAACCAGATAGCAGCCAGGGTGCATGCCATGCCGGGTGAGGAGGTGATTCTGCATAAACTGTCGCACATTTATTATTACGAAGCGGGTGGCCTTATGTCAAATTCCGGGCTCTCCGTTTGTCTGCTCGATGGGGAGCGGGGAATGATTTCGGCCCGGGATGTGGAAGAGCACATCAACCCCGATGACCTGCACCGGCCACGCACCGCCATGGTATCGGTCGAAAATACGATGAACAAGGGTGGCGGAGCGGTGTATGACAGCCGGATTCTGGCTGAGATAGCAGAGGTGTGCCGCAGAAATCAGCTGATCTATCACCTGGATGGAGCGCGAATTTTCAATGCGCTGGCTGTCAGCGGACAAACACCCGCCGAATGCGGTGCCATGTTCGACAGCATTTCCATCTGTCTTTCGAAAGGGTTGGGCGCTCCGGTAGGCTCGGTACTGGTGGGTAGTGCAGAGTTTATCCGGAAAGCAAGGCGGGTGCGTAAGGTATTTGGAGGCGGAATGCGTCAGGCGGGTTATCTGGCAGCCGCCGGCATATACGCACTGGATCATCATGTGGAAAGGCTGAAGGAGGATCACCGGCGCGCCAAAGAACTGGGTTCTGTACTCACGGAAATGCCGTGGGTGGAGTCGGTACTGCCCGTTGAAACCAACCTGGTAATCTTCAGGGTTGCTCAGCCGCTGAATGCGGCACGCATTATTTCAGCCCTCGGCGAACACGATGTTCACGCCATTGATTTTGACAGGCAATCCGTCAGGCTGGCCACACACCTCGATTTTACGGATGATATGCTCAGCCGTACCATTGAGGTGATTAAGAAACTGAGGTTCTGAGGTTCGAAAAACTCAGAGTTTAGTTATTTTCTGAAAGCTTCCTCAAATTCCAGATCGAATCTGCGGGTAATGGCATCGCATCCGTGCATAAACAGCGGATGGTAATTGTCGTTACCGGTAATTCTGAGGCCCAGCTTGCCGCTGGTACAGAACTTCGGCAACAGTGAAGCTACTTCGAAAATAATGTCGTCAACGGTTTCAAACCTGCCGTAATCCAGCCTTGCCAGCAGCTCGTTCAACTGTTCCCAGCCGGCGTATTCCAGCGGAGCGTGGGCAGCCTTATTGATTTTCTGAATTACTTTCTGGCTGTTGGTGAAGGTGCCTCCGGTTTCCCATGGCAGCGAAGCCGGCAGTACCAGATCGGCCATAAGGGCGGTATCGGTCAGGAAGTAATCCTGAACTACGGTAAATCCGGCTTTCTCAATCCAGTTGCGCACCTGATCCGGATTGGCGGCACAGCCAACGGGATCTTCGCCGAAAATGAACAGTTTCTTGTATTTTCCTTCATTCAGGCTTTCTGTTTCGCAGCCGGGTCCGGCGGGTATTTCGCCGCAGTTCCAGGCATCTTCAAACGATTTCCGGGTAATCGGATCGTTCCATTCGGCGGCACCTACGGCCAGTTCGGGCATTACGCCCATATCGTGCAGGCCGTGGCTGTTGTTTTTCTCCTTCAGCATCATCAGGCCGCTGCCGGTTTTTCCGTGCTTTCCGGTGATGCATGCCAGGTTGAAGATTTCTGCACAGGTGTTGGCCGAAAGCTCCTTCTCAGAAAATACGATGACTGCAGCCATTTCGTTGTTGTATTCCCTGGCAAAGCGGGCAACGGCATCTTCGCTGCCAATGCCGGAAGCTTCCACCAAATCGGCGAACGATTCGCTCAAAAGCTTTGTTTTGTACTCTTCAAAGTTGCCGATAAGGTCGCGGATAAACAGCGCATTTTCAAGGTTATGTGAGAGCAGATAGTGATTTACCGCTTTCACGAAATGGTAATATGACTTTATCCGGATGATATTGTCAGCCTTATGTTCCGAGCTGCTTTTCTCCAGTGTGGTGATCAGTTCAACGGGTATATTGTTGATTTTCCGGTTGTTCCAGATCATATATCCGGCAACGGGGTTGTCGCGGCTAACCTCGGCTCCCAGCAGATAAATGCGGGTCGATTCGGTCAGTTCGGGGAAGGGCAGGTTGGCTTTGGTGAGCTTAATGTAGTTGCTGCCCCTTCCGAGATAGTGGAAACTGCTGATGTTGTTGGTTTTTGCCCCGGCACGCGCCAGTTTCTGAACCAGATACTGTTCTTCGTTGGTAAGCCTGGCTCCGGCAAAGAATGCGGTTTCGGCAGGTTTTGAACTCTTTATTTCCTTCTCTATCCTTTCGAAAGCCTCTTCCCAGCTCACCGGAACGAGTTTCCCATCCTTTCGCAGCATGGGGCGGGTCAGGCGGCTTTTATCGTTCAGGTACTGATAGCCGAATTTGCCGTAACGGCAAAGGTTGCCGTCGCCGTTGACCAGTCCTCCGGCGCCTCTTACCTCCATGACAAAGCCGTTGCGGTGGTGGATTTCGAGGGTACAGCCGACGGAGCAGTAATTGCAGATGGTAGTAAAGTGTTCCGTTTCAACCGGGCCCGGTTTGAATAGCTTGTTTTCGGAGAGAGCGCCGGTGGGGCAGGTGGTGAGGCACAGCCCGCACGACTCGCAGGGAGTATCGGTAAGTGAGTTCCCCATGCTTGGCGCCACGAATGTGTCGAATCCGCGGTTTACCAGGCCCAGGGCTCCGGCAGCGGCTACTTCATCGCAAATCCTGACACAACGCGCGCAGAGGATGCACTTGTTGTTGTCAATTTCTATGTAAGGGTGGCTGAAGTCCACTTCATATTCGTGGTGCTCACCGCCGAAATGCTTCTGCTCGGCTTCATATTCCGTGGACAGGCTCTTCAGGTCGCAGTCGAAATAGGCGGTACAGCCGCACTCCAGGCAGCGCGCCGCCTCTTTTTTTGCAACCTCTTCGTTCTCGTAACCCAGTTCCACTTCATTGAAATTAAAGCGGTCTTCGGGGGCCAGTACCGGCATTTCGTGGCGAAGCTGGCGGGCATACTTCCCGGCATAATCGGCGGGAGTCTGTTCCCTGAAGTTTTCGCGTTTGCTCAGGAACTCCTTTTTTCCGGGTTTCACCGGTTCGCCGCTGAGGTACTGGTGGCAGCTTCGTGCCGCAATCCGCGCCTGGGCAATGGCCTGAATGAGGGTAGCCGGGCCCGTTACGCCGTCGCCGGCGGCAAACATGGAGGGAATTCCCGTCTGAAGGGTGTTTTTGTCGGCATCAATATCTCCCCACTTGTTGACGACAAGCTGACCGCGAATCTCATTTGCGTTGATGTCTTCGAGGAAGTTTACATCGGTCTTCTGGCCGATGGCAGCCAGGGCGAAATCGGCGTCAATTTCGAATTCGCTGTAGGGAATTGGAACCGGCCTGCGCCTGCCCGATGCATCGGGTTCGCCAAGCTCCATGCGGATGCAGATCATCCCTTTGATGTGGCCTTTCTCATCCTTTTTTACCTTCAGAGGAAGCGTAAGGAACATGTATTCAACTCCTTCCAGCTTCGATTCGTGTATTTCGATGGGGTTGGCGGGCATCTCCTTCTCGGTGCGCCTGTAGATGACGAATACTTTTGATGCGCCCAGACGGCGGGCGGTGCGGCAGCAGTCCATGGCGGTATTGCCTCCGCCAACCACCAGCACGGTTTTTCCTGTGAAATCGGGTTTGAAATCCTTGTTCTGTTCCAGCGCCTTCAGAAAATCGGTACCGGCATAAACTCCGTCGGCGTCGTCGCCTTCGCAGCCGATCCCCAGCCCTTTCTGCGAACCGATGGCCAGCACGGTGGCATCGTATTTTGTGCCGATGCTTTTATAGCTGATGTTGTCGCCCAAGCGCTTGTTGTAGATGATGTTGACTCCCAGTTCGGTGATGTTGTCCACTTCGCGCTGCAGCAGGTCGTTTGGCAGTCGGTATTCGGGAATGCCGTACCTGAGCCATCCGCCGGCAGCAGGGCTGGCTTCGTAAATATCAACGGCGTGCCCCTCTTTCCTCAGGAAAAATGCAGCCGAGAGTCCTCCCGGGCCGGCGCCGATAACCGCAACCTTTTTTCCGGTTTCGGGCTTTATCTGCGGGATGAATTTGTTGGGTGAATTCAGGTCAATGTCGGAGGTAAAGCGCTTCAGGTAGTCGATGCCAACGGGAGCGCCTTCATCCAGCAGATTGCGGCGGCAGGCCACTTCGCAGGGGCGCACGCACACCCGGCCGCAGATGGCCGGCAGCGGATTCGTTTCCTTGATTACCGCAACGGCATCGTTGTACAGCCCCTTTTCAATCAGCGAAATATATCCCTGAACATCAACGCCTGCTGGACAGGTCTGTTTGCAGGGTCCCGTACAGTCGGCATAGTGGTTGCTGAGCAGAAGCTCGAGCGCCGATTTGCGCGCTTTACGGATCTTTTCGTTGTCGGTTTTTATATTCATCCCTTCGGTAACCCGCGTGGAGCAGGAGGGCACCAGATTGCGCCTGCCTTCAATTTCCACAACGCATACATAACAGGATGCATAGGGTTCCAGCCGGGGATCGTGGCAAAGAGTCGGGATTTCAATGCCCTGCCTGCGGGCAACCGTAAGGATGGTCTCATCCTCCCAGGCCACTACCGGCAGGTCGTTAATCGTTATGTTGACTATATTTTTCATATTGTTTCTCTCACTTTTTCCGGGAATCACTTTCTCAGTAAACTTTGATGGCATCGAACTTGCACCTTGAGAAGCATTCGCCGCACTTGATACAGTCGTCCTGACGGATAAAATGAATCTGTTTGCGGCCTCCGTCAATGGCATTTGAGGGGCAGTGTCTGGCGCAAACGGTACATCCGGTGCACTTTTCAGGATCCACTTCGTAGGTCAGCAGATTCTTGCACACTTTTGCAGGACATTTTTTATCGTAGATGTGTGCTTCGTACTCATCCCTGAAGTAGCGGATGGTAGTCAGCACCGGGTTTGGGGCCGTTTGCCCCAGCCCGCAGAGTGAAGTTTCCTTAATCTGATAGGCCAGCTCTTCCAGCAGTTCAATGTCGCCTTCCCGGCCGTTGCCTTCGGTAATGCGGTTCAGGATTTCGAGCATTCGTTTGGTACCGATCCGGCAGAAGGTACACTTGCCGCAGCTCTCCTTCTGGGTAAAATCGAGGAAAAACCTGGCCACATCAATCATGCAGGTGGTTTCATCCATCACCACCATACCGCCGGAGCCCATAATGGCGCCTGTGGCGTTTACCGAGTCGTAATCAACGGTGGTGCCGGCAAGCGATGCGGGAATACAGCCTCCTGAGGGGCCGCCCATCTGCACGGCCTTGAACTGCTTGTTGTTTTTAATGCCGCCGCCCAGTTTGAAAATAATGTCGCGGATGGTTATTCCCATCGGCACTTCCACCAGGCCTGAACGCTTAATTTTCCCTGCGAGGGCAAAAACCTTGGTTCCTCTGCTTTTCTCGGTTCCGTATTTTGCGTAGGCTTCGGGGCCGTTGAAAACGATCCAGGGGATATTGGCAAAGGTTTCCACATTGTTGATGGAGGTGGGTTTTTTCCACAAGCCCGAAACGGCGGGGAAAGGCGGGCGGGTGCGCGGCATTCCGCGGTGCCCCTCAACCGAAGCGATCAGAGCGGTTTCCTCGCCGCATACAAAAGCGCCGGCTCCCTCCTTGATGTAGAGGTCGAAGTTGAAGCCGCTGATTCCCATGATATCCTTTCCGAGGAATCCCGCTTTCCGTGCCTGTTCAATGGCAATGTTAAGCCGTTTGATGGCCAGCGGATACTCGGCCCGGCAGTAGATTACCCCTTCGGAGGCTCCGATGGCGTATGCGCCGATGATCATACCCTCGAGTACGGAGTGGGGGTCGCCCTCCAGTACCGAACGATCCATAAATGCGCCGGGGTCGCCCTCATCGGCGTTGCAGATGATGTATTTCTCGTCCGATTTGTTCCCGGCAGCAAAACGCCATTTCATCCCGGTAGGGAAGCCGCCGCCGCCCCGTCCGCGGATACCCGAATCGAGAACCATCTGAATAACGCTGTCAGGTTCTATTTTCTCATCGGCAATCTTGCGGAGAGCAGCATAGCCGTTTCTTGCCATGTATTCCTCAGTGCTCTCGGGATCCATATGGCCGCAGTTACGAAGTACGATTTTCACCTGGCCGTCGGTAAACTCGTTTTCAGAGGTCTTGAACAGATCGGAATGAACGATGTATTCGTTTACCGGATTTCCGCCAACCACATGGCTGTTGATGATCTCTTCGACCTTCTCTTCAACAACTCCGCCATAAAGGTAGGTGCCCCGGTCGTCGGTGATTTCAACCAGGGGTTCGCAATAGCACATGCCGATACAACTGGTTTTCTTCAGCGAAAAATCGAGGTTCCCGGCCTGTTTCAGCGCTTTTATTCTGTCGTAAGTCTTGGATGCTCCGGCAGCAATCCCGCAGCTACCCAAACCTACCGTTACCTGTGTCTTATTCATAATTGCCAATGTAATGCAATGTAAATCAATGTTATGATTTCTCCCTTAGTGCCCTTCCTGCCTGATGATTTCCCTGATAATCCTTGACGCTTCCTTGTCGGTAAGTTTTCCGTAGGTCTCTTCGCCAATCATCATTACCGGCGCCAGAGAGCAGCAGCCGAGGCATGCTACCGATTCAAGGGTGAAAAGTCCGTCGGCAGTGGTTTCGGTGTCCTTTATTTTCAGGGTATCCTGAATGGCGGTGGTGATGGAATTGGCATTCTGAACATGGCAGGCGGTTCCGTGGCATACCTTGATGATGTGTTTGCCTACGGGTTTCAGCCTGAATTGCGCATAAAAAGTGGCAACCCCGTACAATTCACTCAGGTTCAGTCCGGTTTCAGCCGATATTTTTTCGAATGCCTGTTTGGGGATATATCCGAAAATATTTTGAGTGCCCTGCAGCAATGGAATCAGGTTGCCTTTTTTGCCTTTGTACTTTTCAATCAGAGGATTAAGCAGGTCAAGGTCAGGCAACTGTTCGTTTTCCGCCTTCTTCGTATGTGGAATTCTTTCAATTCGCATGGATAGATAATTTGAGGCGATAAAAAT
>LUZO01000105.1 GCA_001603685.1 Bacteroidales bacterium Bact_23 | reverse complement strand
TTGTAACGACTTGTTAAACAATGCGATATAATTTATCGAAAAAAATATAAAAATGTTTAGTTTTGGTAAATAAAAAGTTCAACAAAAATTATAGTTATAAAAGTCTTTATTTGGGACAGTTGGTGTCCCAAATAGGGAATAATTACATATTGTAATATGTAAATAGTTGGAAGTTACGGATTGTTAAGATTAATTCTAAATAATACCCGGGTTAAAATCCCTGAAAAGTGGCCCATATTGGGCCATATCGAAATGCGCAAAAGATCCCTCAGTTGGTAAACGCCTTTTGTAAATCGGATAAGTGTCTGATTTGTAGTCTTATAAGATTAAAGAGAGCCCTGGCAGATGATTATGAGTTATTGTCATGCTGTTTTGGCAGAATATCAGACCCGGTAAATCAACTGTTATGAAACAACGGAAATGTCATAATGTTTAATTCTCGGCTCAAAATCCAATAATTTTCAAGGATTTAGCAATTTCAGCTGCTCCGCAAAATTCCCGGGAGATTCTACAATCGACATTTTTGCGGATAATTCCACCGGATGCTCCTTGGTCTGGTAGCCCGTTATAAAGATGTGCTGCTCGTTGAACCCGTCAGTCAGTTGCTGTATATACTCACTATATTTTTTTCGCGTCATCGGGGTGGTCATGGAGGTGAACAAGTAATGAATATCGCGTTTTTGCTTTACTTCAATCAAATCTTCATAAGGCACCGACTGGCCGAGATAGATGACTCTTAATCCCGCTTTCCTCGATAAATAGTAGTAGAAAAGCAGCCCTAGTTCGTGCCACTCGCCGGCAGGCAGAAACATAAGCATGGTTCGTGCGTCAGGCCCGGCCGGAGTGTTCTGTCCGTCGATGGCTATGATTAGCTTTTGCCTGATAATGTTGGAAACAAAGTGCTCCTGTGCGGGGCAAACCGTGCCTATCTGCCACAGGATGCCAATTTTCTCGAAGAAAGGATACAATAACTTAATAACGGTATCATCAAAACCGGTTTTGATAATCGAGGTTGTAAGTACCCGTTCGAACCTGTTTTCATCATAATCAATCATGGCAAGTGTAAGCTGCTCAATCTGATTGTCGTGATCGAATGATGTTTCTGAGATTTCCATAATCCGCTCATTCATCTCCCTGATGTCCATCTGGACTATATTGGAGATTTTTAAGCCGTTACGATTCAGGATGGATACATTCAGCAGCTTTCTCAGGTCATTATCCGAATAATATCTGATGTTGGTAGATGTTCGCTCAGGCTCTATCAGGTGATATCTCTTCTCCCAGATCCGGATGGTATGCGCCTTGATGCCGGTTAGTTTTTCCAGATCTTTAATTGAGTAGCGTATCATTTGTGGTTTTGTGAAATCTGTTTGTGTTTGGTTACGGTGGCGGAAACAGTCTGCAGCGGAAATATAAGCACTTCCCCTCCCGGCAGAAAGCAGCTGTTTCTACGGGTTAATAACAATACTCAATATAAAAATGTTTAACCCAAATTCAGCGTTAGGAATTCTGAATCGTTTAAGTGCTTGTAATTCATTTCATTTTATTGAATTGAAACAAGCACTAAATATGGGTTAAACCCACTAAATCAATTAGTTCGATTTTGCAAATCTTCTGTTGATTCATTTGGGTTTAATGAGATTGCTTTTCACAAAACGATGAGTCAGGATAACGGATTATCCCGCTGATACGGATTTCAGGAAGCCGGCTCTGTGATGATTGCGATGGTTTTATTCAGCGCTCTGTCAATTCCTTCGGGATCCTTACCGCCGGCGGTTGCAAAATGGGGCTGTCCGCCACCGCCGCCTTTAATCTCTTTGGCCAGTTCCCTGACTATGACAGCAGCATTGTATTTTCCGGTTTTTGCCAGTGCTTCCGAGATGGCTACTGTTAAACCGGGTTTACCTTCATACATGGTACCCAATACAACCAGATTTTTGTCAGATGCATTTATAAGTTTGAATGCCAGGTCTTTAGATGCTCCTGCGTCGAGAGCTGCCTTTGCTGTTATAAGCGTACAGCCATCAATATCGCGAGCCGAAGCCAACAGGCTATCGTACAGCTGGTTGATTTTCTCTTTTGAGATATGTTCAAGCTGCTCCCTGTATTTATGATTTTCTTCGAGCAGCGATTTAACGCCTTTAACCGGATCTATCGGGTTTTTAACCAGTTCCTTGATTTCGCTGACGAGCGATAACTGGTGGTTGTAGAACTCTTCCGCTTTTTCGGCGGTAATGGCCTCAATCCGGCGAACACCGGCGGCAATGGCCGATTCGGAGATGATTTTAAACATACCGATCTGCCCGGTGGCATGAACATGGGTGCCTCCGCAAAGTTCAACGGAATCGCCGAAACGGATGACCCTGACCGAGTCGCCGTACTTCTCGCCGAAGAATGCAAGCGCACCGGCCTGTTTTGCCTCTTCAAAAGGAACGCTGCGCATTTCATCCAGTTCAAGGTTTTCCCTGATTTTACTGTTTACCTGCTTTTCAATCAGATGAATCTCTTCGTCGGTAACTTTCTGAAAATGAGAGAAGTCAAATCTGAGGTAATCGGGATGCACATACGATCCCTTCTGCTCCACATGGGTTCCGATAATATCGCGCAAAGCGTGGTGCAGCAGATGGGTTGCAGAGTGATTGTTGGCTGTTTTTGTTCTGGCTTCAACTGAAACGATGGCTTCCACCCCGGCTTCAGGGTTGGAAGGAATGGTTCCGGTAAGGTGGATAATCAGGTTGTTTTCCTTGCGGGTATCGAGTACCTGAATGGTTTCGCTGCCCGATTTCAAAACGCCCATATCACCAACCTGCCCGCCTGATTCGGCATAAAACGGTGTTTGTGCCAACACCACCTGATAGGCATCCTTACCCTTGGCGTGAACCTTGCGGTACCGGGTAATGTGCGTGGCAGCAGTCATTGTATCGTATCCTACGAACTCTTCTTTAGCTTTGTCGTCGAGCACAACCCAGTCTTCCACTTCCATACTCGCATCTTTTCTCGACCGCTCTTTCTGAAGTTCAAGTCCTTTTCTGAAGCCTTCCATGTCAACATCCCTGCCTAGTTCGCGGGCCATCAGGCCGGTAAGGTCAATGGGAAAGCCATAGGTATCATACAGTTCGAAGGCAAAGGCACCGTCTATCTGCCTGCTTTGCGGATTCTCTTCAATATAGTGGTTGAATTTGGCGATGCCGTGCGAGAGGGTTCTGAGGAATGAGGCCTCTTCTTCGGCGATTACCTTTTCAATAAGAGTCTGCTGGCTTTTAAGCTCTTCAAAATAAGATCCCATCTGCTCGCTCAATACCGGCACGAGCTTATAAATGAAGGGCTCATTCATATTCAGGAAGGTGAAGCCGTATCTGACGGCTCTGCGCAGAATGCGGCGAATCACATACCCGGCCTTGTTGTTCGACGGCAATTGCCCGTCGGCAATGGCAAAGGCAATTGCTCTGACATGGTCGGCAATTACGCGCATTGCAATATCGGCTTTGGCGGATGTTCCGTATTCTGTTCTGCTGATTCCGGCAATCTTATTAATCAGCGGCTGAAATATATCGGTATCATAATTTGATTGTTTGCCCTGCAAAACCATACACAGGCGCTCGAATCCCATTCCGGTATCAACATGCTTTGCCGGCAGCGGTTGCAGGCTTCCGTTTGCAAGGCGGTTGAATTCCATAAATACCAGATTCCATATTTCGATAACCAACGGGTTGTCGGTATTTACCAGGGTGGCGCCATCTACTTTTGCCCGCTCTTCGTCGCTGCGGATGTCGATGTGGATTTCGGAACAGGGGCCGCAGGGGCCGCTATCGCCCATTTCCCAGAAGTTATCTTTTTTACTCCCTTTCAGAATGCGGTTCTCCGGAACATGTGCTTTCCAGAATTCATGTGCTTCCATATCCACCGGCAGCTTATCGGTCTCATCGCCGCCGAACACCGTTACATAAAGGCGGTCCTTGTCAATTTTGTAAACTCCGGTAAGCAGCTCCCACGCCCAGTTGATGGCATCTTTCTTAAAATAGTCGCCAAACGACCAGTTGCCCAGCATCTCGAACATGGTGTGGTGATAGGTATCATGGCCAACCTCTTCAAGGTCGTTGTGCTTGCCCGAAACTCTGAGGCACTTCTGAGTGTTGGCAATGCGGGGATATTTCACGGGCGAATTGCCGAGAAAAATATCTTTGAACTGATTCATGCCGGCATTGGTGAACATAAGGGTAGGGTCATCCTTTATCACCATTGGCGCTGAAGGTACAATGTGATGGTTTTTATCTTTGAAAAAATCGAGAAAAGTTTGTCTGATCTGCCGGGCGTCTGTCTCTTATACACATCTC
>LUZO01000104.1 GCA_001603685.1 Bacteroidales bacterium Bact_23 | reverse complement strand
AGTTTTGGAAAAACCGCTAAACGGGTTCTGCGGGTTTTCTAATTCTTATTTCAGCAAAGATTTTTCAGAACCCATGTTAACTCCATTTTTTTATGAACAATGCTATTTATTCGTTTGCCTATCCTCAGAATGAGCCGGTAAAATCATATGCACCCGGAAGCCCTGAGCGTGCAGAACTTAAGAAAGAACTTGAAAGAATGGCCGGCGAGATACTAGATATCCCTCTGGTAATTGGCGGAAAAGAGATCAGAACCGGCAATACTTCGCCTGTAGTTATGCCGCATGATCACGGTCATGTTCTTGCAAATTATCATAAAGCCGGAGCTGAAGAAGTTAAAATGGCGATTGATGCTGCAGTAAAGGCACACAAAGCATGGGAGTCGTTTTCACAAGTGGAACGGACTGCCATTACTCTCAAAATAGCTGAACTCATTGCGAAAAAATACAGGGCAAGGCTCAATGCTGCCACCATGCTCGGCCAAAGTAAGAACGCCTTCCAGGCTGAAATAGACAGCGCTTGCGAAACCATTGACTTTCTGAGATTTAATGCCCATTATGCATCCAATATCTACAAAGAACAGCCACATTCAGAGCCGGGCGTTATCAACCGTCTTGAATATCGCCCCCTCGAAGGCTTTGTCTTCTCGCTCACTCCTTTCAATTTTACTGCTATTGCCGCAAACCTTAACATGTCGCCGGCATTAATGGGAAATACTGCCATCTGGAAGCCGGCTTCTACCGCAATACTTTCGAACTATGTTCTGATGGAGATTTTCCGTGAAGCCGGATTGCCTGACGGCGTTGTAAATTTCGTTCCGGGGGCTGGATCAGTAATTGGAAACGCGATTTTTGCCGATAAGAATTTTGCAGGCCTTCACTTCACCGGATCAAGCGTTACCTTCAACAGACTGTGGTTGAATATTGCCCAGAACCTGAAGAATTACAAATCATATCCCAGAATTGTAGGTGAAACCGGCGGTAAGGACTTTATTGTTGTTCATGAGTCAGCCAATGTTGATGAAGTAGCCACCGCCATGGTTCGAGGCGCCTTTGAATATCAGGGACAGAAGTGCTCTGCCGCATCAAGGACTTATCTGCCCAAATCATTGTGGCCGGCTGTTAAGAACAGGGTAGGTGAGATGCTTTCCGAAATCAAAATGGGCGATGTCAGAGATTTCAGCAACTTCGTGAATGCAGTTATTGATGAAACTTCTTTCGATAATATTATGAACTACATTGATAAGGCTAAGAATTCACCTGATGCGGAGATTGTTTTTGGCGGAAAAGGCGACAAGTCAAGGGGTTATTTTGTTGAACCGACCGTTATTCTTGCCAGAGACCCTCATTTCATCACCATGGAAGAGGAGATTTTCGGCCCCGTACTGACTGTTTTTGTTTACGATGATAATAAATGGGAAGAGACCCTCAGGCTGGTTGATGAAACATCACCCTATGGCCTTACAGGCGCCATCTTCTCAAAAGACCGTTATGTACTTGAGAAAGCTGCACAGACCCTGAAATATTCAGCAGGTAACCTCTACTTCAACGACAAGCCCACCGGTGCTGTTGTAGGTCAGCAACCTTTCGGCGGATCGCGTCAGTCCGGTACAAACGATAAGGCTGGAAGCCATCTGAACCTTATCCGCTGGACCAATCCGAGAACCATCAAGGAAAACCTGCTTGCTCCTGCCAATTATCCTTACCCGTTCCTGCAAAAGGATTGATAATCCGGATTAAAAGATTAAAAGGCCTGGAACTCGATTCCGGGCTTTTTTATTTATTGTAGATCAGATAGCAATGCCGGCAAAATTTCTGCTTTTCGTCTGCCGGCAGCCTGTTTGCCCGGCAAAAACCGGCAATGAATTTAATGAGTTTCGCAACAGCAGGTAAATCATAAGTTTAATTCATTATTTTTGTAAGAAATGAACATAAACAAAATAGAAGTCAGCTTATGTCATTCGAAAAGGCAGCAGAAATTGGCCGGTATTTAAAGAAATTTACGGTAGGGATTGCAGGTTGCGGAGGATTGGGCTCTAATTGTGCTGCAGCTCTTGCCCGGGCAGGAGTTGGCAGGCTTGTTATTGCCGATTTCGATATTGTTACCATTCATAGTCTTCGCCGGCAATATTATTTCCATGATCAGATAGGGCGGCTTAAAGTTCACGCCCTTAAAGATAATTTGTTGAGGATCAATCCTGAAATCATAGTCAAGGCTTTTGATATGAAACTTTGCACTTCTGATATTGTCGATCTGTTCTCACATTGCGATGTCATTGTTGAAGCTTTCGACAAGCCTGAGATGAAATATATGATTATCGAAACTGTGCTGACAAAAATCCCGGGAAAGCCTTTGGTTGCCGGAGTGGGGCTTGCCGGATGGGGTAATACCAATTTGCTGAAATCCCGTGAAGCCGGTAATCTGGTTGTTTGTGGCGATGGAGTTTCTGAGGTTTCGGATATAGTTCCGGCTCTGGCTCCCAGAACTGGTATTGTGGCAAATATGCAGGCAAATGAAGTACTAAATCAGCTGCTGAAAAATTATATTCCGGAAGAGCAGGAGGGCGGACAATGAAAATAATATTTAACAATCAGTCCGAAGAGTTCCAACATGTAATGCTGACTTTGTCAGAATTGCTTTCACAAAAAGAATTCAGCCTGAAAAATATTGTTGTTTTGCTCAACGGTGAGTTCGTAAAACGCAATGATTTCGATAAAATCAGTGTCAGAAACGGTGATACTGTTATGGCGGTGAATTTGTTTGCCGGAGGATAATCTATACGACCTCGGCAACTACAAATGCACTGCCGCCTATGAAAACAAGATCGTTATCTCCTGCGGCAGCCAGGGCTGCATCATAGGCTTCTTTAACTGACGAATAAGCATCGCCGAACAGTTCGTATTCGAGCGCATCTTCACGAAGTTTGCTTGCATCATAGCCTCTTGGAATATCTGCTTTGCAGAAATAATACCGTGCATTCATCGGCAACAATGAAAGTATTTTGGCGATATCTTTATCATTTACCACTCCCAACACAAAATGTAACTGATTGAATTCCATATTATTCAGTTGTAACACTATTTCGCTGATGCCGTCTGCGTTGTGAGCTATATCGCAAATAACGCGGGGAGTGTTTTTAAGAACCTGCCAGCGTCCTTTTAAGCCGGTATTTTTCAGGGTATTTCTGATGCCATCATGGAACTGAATATTGCTGAAGCTGGAATAAGTGTTTTTTAGCGACTCGATGACTGCTATTACCGTAGCAATATTCTTTAGTTGATAATTTCCTGCAAGCGGTGACTGAACTTTAGTTTTATTAAGCGAATGGAAAACAGTGACATCCATCCCTCCGCTTTTTCTCTGCCGGCCATCCTTTATTACCTTGACAAGCTGATCGGCGAAAGTTATGGGCGCTTTTTTATTATGGGCAGTATCCCTGAATACATCGGAGGAGTCTGGCTGGGTTTCGCCAATAACAACGGGTACCTCGGGCTTAATAATACCCGCTTTCTCAACTGCTATCTCTTTGATACTCTGCCCAAGAAACTGGGTGTGGTCATATCCTATATTGGTTATAACCGAGAGGATGGGAGTAATCACATTGGTGGAATCGAGCCGCCCGCCCATTCCGGTTTCAATAATTGCAATGTCAACACCCTGCTCTTCGAACCAGCTCATGGCCATGGCAAATGTCATTTCGAAAAACGAAGGTCTTATTCTTTCAAAATCTGTTTTGTACTTCTCAATAAATCTGATAACAAAGCTTTTTGTAGCCATTTTTCCGTTCACCTTCATTCTTTCTCTGAAGTCTTTAAGGTGTGGCGAAGTGAACAGGCCGGTTTTTAGTCCGTTTTCCTGCATAATGGATGCGAGCATATGAGAAACCGAGCCTTTCCCGTTTGTGCCTGCAATATGAATGGATTTGAATTTTTTGCAGGGATGCCCGGTCAGTTCGCTCAGTGCCAGGGTGTTGTCCAGATTGGCTTTATAGGCAGCAGCACCAATGCGCTGATACATTGGTAACTGGCTGAACAGATAATCCAGCGTTTGCTGATAGTTCATGGGAAAATCGGTTAATTCAATTCAAACCTGTATGTTATACTTCCTTTTTGTTCGTCCGGGGCATCGTCTTTCTGGCTGAACTGTGCTTTCATTGCGGCCTGCCGGGCAAGTTCCCTGAGTTCGGGACTGGAGGTGGTTGTCCCTTTTGCGCCTGTAATTACCCGGGTAACCTTTCCTTCCCGGTTTACATAAATTGTTACAACAACAATTCCGCTTTCACGAAAAGTATTGGGGGGTTTGGGCATTTGTTTCGAACTGCGGCCTGCAAGATCAAACGAAACTCCTCCGCCCGAACCTCCGGTGCCGTCGTATCCCTGGGCATTCGGGTCACCGGTAGGTTTTCCCTGATCACCGGGTTTTCCTGTTATGCCTTCATTCCCGCCTTGTGTTCCGGTTCCCTGCTTGCCGCCATACATAGCATTTGGATTGACAACCGGCTTTGGTTCTGGTTTAGGTTCCGGCTTTACAACGGGCTTGGGCTCCGGTTTTATTACTTCGGCAGGTTTGTCTTTTTTAACCGGCTGAACAGCAGGCGCCTCTTCCGTATCTTCGGTTACAAACTCTTCTTCGGTCTGAGATGACTGCTGCTGAGCGGGTTTTGGTTCGCCCATTGCCAGTTCACGAGGCTGGATATCGCCCATGCCATCATCGGAGTAACCGAGGTTTACTTCAACACCGGCCTCTTCAGGAAGCGGAAGGGGAGTCCTTAGTGCAAGAAAAATCAGCGCAAGGACTAAAATCGCATGAAATATCAGCGTTCCGGCTATTCCTTTAAGTTTATCTTTTTCCATACGCTATGTTTCTCCGGTGTCAGTTACAAAAATACTGCCATTTTTGTGGCTTTACTTCAATGGTTTGGTAGCCAGAATTACCTTGTGCCGGGTTTGAGTAAGGTCATTAATTTTGTTTACCGCATCAATCAGGGTAACCACATATTGAACCGGAACGCTCTGGTCGGCCCGTAATACAACGGAGGCATCCTGCTGCCCCTGGAGTTTATTGCCGATGGCTTCAACCAGAAAGTCCTGGCTTACAGGCGTTTCTTCCACAAAGTAGTGGTTTGAAGCATCAATATATACCGTCAGCGACTGTTTTGCCATGGTTTTGCTCGTACTCGAGGGCAGCAGAAGCTTAATGGCATTTGGGCTTATCAGTGTGGAAGTCAGCATGAAAAATATCAGCAAAAGAAATACCAGATCCGACATTGATGCCGTACTGAATTCCGCACTTATTTTATTTCTTGATCTGATGGCCATAATTCCCGTTAAAAGAATGAATAAATCTGAAGATTTCCGGTTTTATGATGCCGGTTCGTGAAGCAGATCAATAAATTCGGTGGCTCTGGCTTCGAGGATAAAAACAACCTTTTCAACCCGTGCCACCAGAATATTATAACAGATGTAGGCGATGATTCCCACAATAAGTCCTGCTACGGTTGTAATCATGGCCTGGTAGATGCCGCTTGAGAGCAGTGCAATATCAATGTTGTTTCCGGCCATCGACATATCGTAAAAGGCTTTTACCATACCGGTTACTGTTCCCAGGAAGCCGAGCATCGGCGCGGCTCCGGCAACGGTGGCCAGTCCTGCAAGGTTTTTCTCGAGTTTGGCAACTTCAAGTTTTCCGACATTCTCAATGGCTGCGTTGATGTCGTTCAGAGGTTTGCCAATTCTGTTAATCCCTTTTTCAATCATTCTGGCAATCGGGCTCTGGTTGTTTTTGCAGAGCGAAAGCGCTGAGTCGATTCTGCCATTATGAATGAAATCGCGGATATTGTTCATAAAGTTGTTTTCTTCGCGTGAGGCCCGGTTAATGACGATGTATCTTTCGACGAAAATATAAACGGCGAAGAACGACATCAGCGCAAGTGGCACCATAATCCATCCCCCTTTCAACGCCAGATCGAGAATCGATAGCTTGATCTCGCCCGATTGAGGTTGCATAGCAGCAGCAGTGGTTGAGAGGGTGTCAGCAAATGCCCCGGCGGGCTGGGTAATTTGAAGAAGAGTTCCTGAAAGCATGTTTTTTCTGGTTTTTAATCAGGTAAAAATAGTGTTAATATTTAACCGGCTTCTGCACCCCTGATTTATTCTTTCAACAGGGGCTTGTTAATATTTCGTGATGTTGGTAAAGGCAATTTTAACCATCTAATCCGATGTATTCTGCCCTTAACCGGTATAACTCATAATCTGTCTCTTATACACATCTCCGAGCCCACGAGAC
>LUZO01000103.1 GCA_001603685.1 Bacteroidales bacterium Bact_23 | reverse complement strand
TGAGATTTTTAAGAAAACATCCTTAATAAAAAAGTTATGAGACAAAGAGTTCAGCTTTATATAACCGGAAATGTTCAGCGCGTGGGGTTTCGCCACCAGGCCGCTGAAATGGCCATAGCCTTTGATATCAATGGAAAAGCGATGTATATGGATGATGGCCTGCTTATCGAAGCTGAAGGCGAAGCGGATCAGGTAACGCATTTTNNATGCCCCTGATTCACTATCCGGAGTTTGAAATCATTCACGGAGTGGTTTCAAGCGAATCAGTGGTCGATTTTATAGCATCATAAAGAAAATCAGAATTTTCAGATTTTTGTATTTTGCCGCTTTTTTAAGTTGGCCGGATTGGTGTGTTAATTAGCCGAAAGCAATATCTTTGCGCAAGTTTTTGACGCGATATGAATAATCAAACCAATACTTCCAGATCTGCCCGGCCGGCCATCGCTCACTGGTATGCCTGTTATACCAAGCCGCGAGCGGAAAAGGCCGTTTATCAGCGGTTGCAGGATGGGGGTATCGAAGCTTACCTTCCGCTGCAGCGCACGCGCAAAAAGTGGAGCGACCGGATGAAGTGGGTGGATGAGCCTTTGTTGAAAAGCTATATTTTTGTTAAGGTAGTTCCGGCCGATTTTATCCGGGTACTTCAGACAACAGGCATTGTCAGGTTCATCACTTTTGAAAGTAAGGCTGTTCCCATTCCCGAATCCCAGATTAATGCCATCCGGCTGCTGCTTGAGCAGGGTATGGAACTCGAAGTGGTGGAAGGGAGGATTGAACCCGGCCAGATGGTGGAGGTTCAGGCAGGGCCCATGATCGGATTGCGCGGTGAGTTGATTGAGTACCGCGGAAACAAAAGGGTTCTTGTAAGGCTCGGTGAAATAGGGCAGGGGCTGATTGTCTCCATCAACCCGGAATATCTCCTGAAAGTCTGAATCAAATCCGCAGTTGTCAGTTAATCAGTTTGGCCCGGTAAACGCTTTTGTTCCCTACGCCATCGGTCACTTCCAGTTCAAAATCGTTATTGCCCTTCAGCATACGCTCGTCAAAATCATAGACAAGCAGGCTGTTTTTGGCGTCGTAATCCATCAGTATCCATTTCCCGTTCAGGCTGCCGCGATAGCTTTTAATTCCCGAAAGATTGTCGCTGATGGTTACCCTGATGCTTTTCTGCGCTTTTACATCCTTGTTGTTCGAAATGTTCACCGGCTTTATGGCAGGGGCGGTGGTATCGGCCATCACGGTAAATCTTCCGAATTCGCGTACCCGGGCATTTAAGAAGCCGTTCTCAAATTTCCCGCCCTGCGACGAAGGTTTGCCACTGCTGCTCAGACTGACAACCACAAGTTTATCCTGTTTTTTAAGCCAGACGCTGTCCACTCTTAACGACAGGTCGTAATAATCGTGCAACGGGGTGGATGCATGGTGAATATGGTGTACGGACGCACAGGTGGTTTTGCTGCCTCCGGTTGAGTGGTATTCAAATACGATACTATCATACAGGCAGTTACCCGGCAGGCTGATTTTGAGATGAGGGGTGGAGAATTTGTTTAACTGTTTGTGGCTGAATATCTGGCCGTTTACAGCGGGCTTTTCGGCCGGCAAAGCTGCTTTTCCTCCTTTAATGACAAAACTAATGGCTGAGGTGTTTTCAGTGCCATCGGCAATTTCGATTTTAACCGGATGGATTGTGCCTTCCTCCACAAATAAGACCCCGTTATTGAGTACCTTCTTATAAAGGCTCAGTTTGTTGTTGGGATCAACTTTGGAACGGATAAACCGCTGATGTGATGAGTGATACGATGCATAATCAATCAGGCTGTTGATGTATCTGCTTTCGCTGAAACTGAAAATCTCAGCTTTCCACTCGAAAATAACCTTATCTGCGCCGGTGATGGTAATTCTGCTGATTCCGTTTTTATTGATGCTGCCATTCAGCAGGTCATGGGCGTTGATACCGAATGAAACTCCGCCCGAAACCTCAATGGTATCGCCTTTTGCAAGGCGGTAATTGACGCCCCAGCCTGCTATCTCCGGTGTGAAAGCCTGCGGCTTTCTGTTGATCAGGGAGTTTTTCCCTTCGGGATACAATCGCAGGGCATTCAGGGTTGGCCTGGTGTAATCCTTTGCTTCAAAACCAAATAAAAGCGGATTTACCGGAGATTCGGTCTTGGTTTCCCTGACTTCGAAGTGAAGGTGAGGCCCTCCCGACGAACCGCTATTGCCGGAATATGCGATTACCTCGCCCTGTTTTACCCTGAGCTGGCCTTCCTGGGGATAAAGGTCCACATCAAATTGTTCGCGTCTGTATTGTTCAGCCTTGACCCATGTGCCAATTTCATTGTTGAAAGCGGAGAGGTGGCCGTAAACGGTTGAATAACCGTTGGAGTGCGTGATGTAGATTGCTTTTCCGTATCCGCCGGGCGAAACCCTGATGCGGGAAACATATCCGTCGGCACAGGCGAGGATTCTTTTGCCTTCCACTCCCTGGGTTTTTATGTCGATTCCGGAATGGAAATGGTTGGGACGGAGCTCAGCAAAAGTTCCGGACAAAAGTATCGGGAACTCAACGGGCGAAATAAAGTCGTTTTTAGGGTAGTTGCTTTGGGAATGAGCTGTATATGAAGTCAAAAGACTAAGCAACAGAAGGATATGCAATTGAGGTAATTTCATGGTTATTCCGGATGTTCGTGATTGCAAAGATAGCTATTCAGGGTAAGCCTTCGGATGCTCCGATTACCGGATTCGTCAAGAATATTTCTGATTTTTTTCCGGTTTATACAATAAACGCCAAATAGCTGAGTTATTATCACTTAGCGGAAAAATATCTTTGCGCAATATTTAAAGCCTGAAGGCGTTTGTTTTAAACTCGTTTAACTTTCGTTTTAAAATTATCAATAACTTTGCGCACTCCAATCAAAAAGTACAGTATGCGAATTAAATCAGTTCTTCATTTTTGTCTGATGGCCGGCATTATTGCCTTTGCTTTAAAAACTGTCAATGCTCAGGATCCAAGTACAAACTATATAGGGCAGGATCTGAATACCATAACCACTGCAGTTCCGTTTTTACAAATAGCTCCTGATGCCCGTGCCGGCGGAATGGGAGAGGCCGGAGTATCAAGTACCCCCGATGCCAATTCAATGCACTGGAACCCTGCAAAATATTCATATATCGAAAGCGAAATGGGTTTTTCGCTGTCGTACAGCCCCTGGCTGCGTGCCCTTACCAGCGATATTAACCTTTCATACCTTACCGGATATAAGAAACTGGCCAACAACCAGGCCATTGCCGGGTCGCTGCTGTATTTCTCGCTGGGCGACATTACTTTTACCGATATCAGGGGAGAGCTGATCGGAAATTACCGTCCCAATGAATTCGCTGTTAGCGGATCGTATTCCAGGATGCTTACCGATCATCTGGCAGGAGCGGTTACCGCCAGGTATATCCATTCAAACCTGACTCAGGGAATCAGCGTAGGCGGAACTTCCACAAAACCGGGAAACTCCATTGCTGCCGACATTGCAATTTATTCAAGGCATGACCTGGAGTTTCAGAATATGGAAGGATTTTTTGCATGGGGTTTGAATATCAGCAATATCGGTGCAAAGATCTCATATTCAGATGATAATACCCAGCGTGATTTTATCCCTACCAATCTGCGCATCGGTCCATCGCTTACCCTGGATATCGACGATTACAACCGCCTCAGCTTTATGATTGACATCAACAAGCTGCTGATTCCCACCCCGCCTATCTATGCAACCGACTCAATGGGCCAACCTATCTATGATGAAAATGGCAACCAATTGGTATTTAAAGGCAAAGACCCCAATGTTTCGGTTCCGATCGGTATGTTCCAGTCGTTTTTCGATGCTCCGAACGGATTTAATGAAGAGCTGCGCGAACTGTCGTTTGCTTTTGGAGTTGAATACTGGTACGACAAGCAGTTTGTGGTTCGCGGCGGTTACTTTTATGAGGATAAGCTGAAAGGAAATCGTAAATTCTTCACCCTTGGTGCCGGATTGCGGTACAATGTATTCGGCCTTGATTTTGCTTATCTGATCCCCACCAGCGGACAGGCCAAGAACCCTTTGGAGAATACCCTTAGGTTCTCACTGCATTTCGATTTTGATGCGTTCAAAAAGCAGAATAAGCAGAATTAAAGTGCTGTCGCATTCGGAAAAATATTCATCAACCCCGGGTTTCCCGGGGTTTTTTATTTCAAGGAAAAAGGAGAGGAGACAAAGCCGGTGTAGTTTAAATGGGGAAAGTATTCAGGCTTTCAGCTAATACTTCCGCAACAGCTTTCTGATGCCCTTTACCATATTTACCATCAGGGATAAATGTAAAGGCAGCCGGTTGAATCTTAAGGAAGGGTAGGGAATAACCGATGCGCCAAAACTGCGGTAAAAGCGGGCGAGATTTGGATCGTTGGAGCCTTCGAAATCAAGGCTGAGATGATTGCTGCTTGAGTCCTGGATAAAACGGTCTATCAGAAAGGGCATTGCGCCATACTTGCGGCCGTTCTCATCGGTTGCTGAAAAGAGAAACACCGCCTTGCGGTGGCTGAAAACAAATACGGCACCTGCGCAAAGTGTATTGGAGCGGGTGTAGGCGGCGTAACAGATCGCTTTCCTGTCGTGCAGGCACTGATATATCAATCTAAGCAACTTTTTGTAATCATGATCCATAAGTTGGCCGATGTCGTTGCCTTTGTTTTTGCGAAACAGCGATACAATCTCTTCTGGACGGATATTTGTAGAAATGGATATGCCGCTTTTGGCCGCTTTTGCGATGTTTCGTCTGGTATTTTCCGAATAGCCCCGTTTTATCTGGTCGTATGGTTCAATCAGATCGAGAACATGGTTGATGTTCTGTTTGATTTTCCATTTCCGTTCATCAGGTTTATTGAACGAATTCAGGTTAATCTCGGCAAACCGGAATTTTGACGGAATCGCCTGCAGGAACTGCTCTACGATTTCCGGTGTCAGGTGGCTGGTGGAGAAAATGCCCAGTTGCTGGGTGAAAAACGGCTGATACAGATAGGTAATGCCCGATTTTTTTCGGTAGGTAAGCGGAAATACGGTTTCATACCCTTCGGAAATCAGAGCGTCCCAGGTTTCGCACATCAGATCGAGATACCACGAAAATGCTGAGATGTTCCCATTGACAGCATTGCGGATACATTTATCCCATGCCGGCTTGTCGATTTGCAGATGAGTAACATAAAGTATCTTCATGGCTGTATGGGGCTCTTTTCAGGATGTCAAAGATATTGGAATTTCTATTTCGGATCATCGGCCTTTTCCGGCCGGTAGATAATTGCCACTGCCCATGCGGCGACTCCTTCCTCGCGGCCTGTAAAGCCCAGGCGCTCGGTGGTGGTGGCTTTAACCGATATGCTGCCTGCACCGGAGCCGGTTACCGACTCTATTTTCTCCTGCATCAGGGGGATATAGCCGGAGATTTTCGGCCGTTGCAAAGCAATGGTACAATCGATGTTGCCGATTTTCCAGCCGTTCTGAGTAACCAGGTCAACCACGCGCTTTAGCAGAATTTTGCTGTCAATGCCTTTAAACTCATCTGAATTGTCAGGGAAGTGGAAACCTATATCCCTCAGGCCGGCTGCCCCCAGAAGTGCATCGCAGATGGCATGCAGCAGCACATCGGCATCCGAATGGCCTGCCGAACCATGCGTGTGATCTATTTTTACGCCGCCAAGCATAAAAGGAATTCCTTCCGCCAGCCGGTGAACATCATATCCCATACCAATCCTGAAAGGAAACATAAAGCCTGATTTTTATTGATTTGGATTGTAAAAATAAGAACTCCCGCTGAATCGGAAGATGAAAAAGGAAATAAAGTTTTGGGAGAGAGGTTGGAGGTCAGAGGTCAGAGGTCGGAGGTAAGAGGTAAGAGGTAAGAGGTAAGAGGTAAGAGGGTGTGTTCTTAAAAGTGTGTCGGGATAGAGGAGTTCTGTGTGTTTGATTTTTTTTTAGCATCTAATTATCAGTAGGATATAAGCAGGTGGTAAGCGTGATTTTCGATTTGATGTCCTGGTGGGTATAAAAAAGTTGAAGTAAAAATTCTGAATCGTTTAAATGTTTGTAATTCAATTTGTTTCATCGAATTGAAACAGGCATTAGATCCGGACTAAACCATACTGAATCAAAT
>LUZO01000102.1 GCA_001603685.1 Bacteroidales bacterium Bact_23 | reverse complement strand
AACTAAAAGATATGGCGTTAAAATTTATTACTGCAGAAGAGGCAGCTGCCATGATCAATCATGATGATGTGGTGGGTTTCAGCGGATTTACTCCTGCCGGTTCAGTGAAGTCGATTCCGGTGGCAATCGGTGAAAAGGCAAAGGCATTGCATGCCAAAGGCGAGCCATTTAAAATCGGGGTTATTACGGGCGCTTCAACCGGCGATTCGCTTGATGGTTCGCTTGCAAGGGCTGAAGCGGTAAAATTCCGCACCCCGTATCAGTCGAATCCTGACCTGAGAAACCTGATCAACGCCGGGAAAGCCGATTATTTTGATTCACACCTTTCAACCGTTGGCCAGACCATCCGTTATGGCTTCCTCGGGAAGATGCAGTGGGGTATCATTGAAGCCTGCGATGTAACCGAGCAGGGCGAAATCGTGCTTACCACCGGCGTCGGAATATCGCCCACAATCGCTCAGTATGCCGACAGGCTACTGATCGAGCTGAATGCATTTCATCCGCAGGGATTGCGCGGAATGCACGATCTGCTGGTGGTTGCCGATCCGCCTCACCGCAGGGAGATTCCCATTTACAAGTCGTCCGACAGGGCCGGGGCTGAGGTAATCAGGGTAAATCCCGAAAAAATTGCCGGTGTGGTGCTTACCAATCATCCTGATGAGGTTGGCGGATTCGCCGAAAGCGACGACCTTACCAGACAAATCGGTATGAATGTGGCTGATTTCCTTTCAGGCGAGCTGAAAAAAGGGCGTATTCCCTCTTCATTCCTTCCGCTGCAGTCGGGGGTGGGCAATATTGCCAATGCCGTACTGGCTGCTTTGGGCGATCATAAGGGAATCCCCGACTTCGAGATGTACACCGAGGTAATTCAGGACAGCGTGATCAACCTGATGGAAACCGGCAGAATTAAATTTGCTTCGGGATGCTCGCTAACCGTTTCCAGAGATATGCTCAAACATATATACAGCAACCTCGATTTCTTCCATGAGCGTATTGTGCTGAGGCCGCAGGAGATATCGAACAGCCCGGAGGTTGCCCGCAGGCTTGGGATTGTTTCGATGAATACCGCTCTTGAAGTGGATTTGTTCGGTAATGTGAACAGTACCAATGTTATGGGACGCAAAATGATGAACGGAATCGGCGGTTCCGGCGACTTTACCCGCAACGCTTACATTTCCATTTTCAGTTGTCCGTCCGTTGCAAAGGGCGGGAAAATCAGCGCTTTTGTACCTATGGTATCGCACACCGACCACAGTGAGCACTCCGTTCAGGTAATCATTACCGAGCAGGGTATCGCCGACCTCAGGTCAAAATCGCCCAAAGCCAAGATGGAAGCCATCATCGAAAATTGTGTACATCCCGATTATAAGCAGTCGCTTCGCGAATATGCAAGCCTGGCCGGCGATACACACACCCCGTGTACCCTCGGCGCCGCTTTTGGTATGCATCTTGAGTTTGAAAACTCAGGTGATATGCGGAATATTGACTGGGGCAAGTGCTTCAGGAAATAACCCGCCGGTTTTACGGCAAACAAATTGTTTATACAGAGTCCGGCGGGAATGATCTTCTTGCCGGATTTTTTTCTTTGAACCATTAATACCGATTGGAAAAATATAATAGACCAATTATCGCTTTGCTCAATTGGTCTAAAT
>LUZO01000101.1 GCA_001603685.1 Bacteroidales bacterium Bact_23 | reverse complement strand
GTTGGCTAGCGTATCCCGGTGGAAACCGGGATGGTCGTCAGTTCGAGTCTGACCACTCCGACAAAAAGCAGAGAAGTTGTCCAGAAAGGGCAACTTCTTTTTTTATAATATTCCCGCAGTTGGCTAGCGTATCCCGGTGGAAACCGGGATGGTCGTCAGTTCGAGTCTGACCACTCCGACTAAAAACAGAGAAGTTGTCCAGAAAGGGCAACTTCTTTTTTTTGTGAAATTCCGGAGCAGTTGGCTAGCGTATCCCGGTGGGGACCGGGATGGTCGTCAGTTCGAGTCTGACCACTCCAACTAAAAACAGTCAGCTATTTTCAAAAACGGGCAAAAAAAAACCGGATTTAATCCGGCTTCTTTTTGTTATCAATGATCGTTGATGTGGGATGTGTGTTTATTTACGGCCCAGTTTTTCGAGAATTTTATCAGCTTCCTTGTGATGGTAGTTCTTTTCGTTGGCCGCAATTTTCTGAAACTGTTCAACGGCAAAATCTAATTGCTCGTTTTTGAGATAGCACAGCCCGAGATACCATTCGGCATGTTCTACATAGAGATTGTTCTTATCTTCAACAATATACTTAAAAGCCTTTACGGCGTCTTCAATACGGTTTGTTTCAATATAAGAAATCCCGTTATAGAACCAAACAGCAATATTGGAGCTATCCTTATCGAGAATTTCAGCAAAAATCAGGGCAGCACCCTGGTAATCTTTCTGCTGGAATTTCAGAATAGCCTCCACGATATTGGCATTCCCCGAACGGGTCAGTTCAATCGTACGATTTGAGTCGTAGTACATACTGAACAACTTCTCTGCCGTGTAGGAGCGCTGCTGAGTCAACAGAATTGCCCCGCCTGCAATTACCAGAATCGCGATGGCTGCGGCCGCAGCCATCTGCCACCAGAGTGGCTGCATCCTGACAACTTTGGGAGAAGTATCCTGCTGTTTGGACTCGTTAAATACACTGATCAGCTTTCTTCGGAACTCAACAACATCTTCGTCCTGAAGAATGTTATCGAGATCTTTATCCAGCCTCAGTTCAGCCGACAATTCAGCATTGGTTTGCAACTCATTGCCGAACCACCGGAGTTCGTCCTCATTCATTTCCCCGGCTATAAATCTTTCGATCAGCTGGGAATACTTGAGTTTTTTAGTCATTAGACAGGAATTTATGACATTTCGGATCATTGATAATTCTCTTTTTCAATTCCTCTTTGCAGAGGTATTTTCGCGTTTTCGCATATTTTTCTGTTTTGTATCCCATTTCAACTGCAATCTCTTTTAGTGGCATCTTTTTCATAAACAGCAGCAGAACCTTCTGACAATCTTTACCAAGCATCAGAAAATGTTGCTGGTAAAGCCGGTACTTTTCCATTTCTTCCGTATCCGACAATTGTTCCTTTACATTATCGGGAAGATCCACGAAATTCTCAATATCGCTGAATTCCCTGGCAAACTGCCTGTTGCGCGCAAGTTTCTGAAGCCAGATATTTCTGCTTACTGAATAAAGATAAGTACGAAAAGAACAAGTTAACTCCAAATCATTGTCCCTGATCTTTTTGAAAATTACAATCAGGGAATCCTGAAATACATCCTCCGCATCTTCCTCATTGCCACTATTCTTCACTACCAGGTACTTTATCATGGAAAACAACTCCTGATAAATGTACTTGATGATGTAATCGCTCCTCAGCCTTAGGCCTTCAATGATTGCTTCATCAGAGTAATGAATCATTACCTTCTTTGTCTTTATCCGGAATTCTCATAAAGGTAATACCGGATTTCATCATTTTTTCAAACAAGTTATTAACCACTCTGTTATATCCTATGTTGAACAATGCGGATGTAAATAATTTTTACGCACCCGTTATTACCTTGTTAAACAAGGATTTAATTTCAGTAGAAGCAATCCTGAGTAAGCTTCCCGCAGCTCAGAATTTCCTCTACAAGTTTACGGAAAATTTTGTAATAAAAATATTTTTCTTTTATATTATTATTTTTTTTACCTTGCAGT
>LUZO01000100.1 GCA_001603685.1 Bacteroidales bacterium Bact_23 | reverse complement strand
CCCTAAGCGCTGATTCTACACAGGCCATAGTTAACTGGGATAATAATTTTAAAGGACAAGCCGGAATCAGGGTTTTTAATTTTAACGATTGCGGCAGCAGTCTGTGGAGCGACACCCTGCATATTACGGTAGCAACCTGCGTAGGTATTGATGAACCGGAAACGGCTGCCGTTAAGGTTTACCCCAACCCGGCAAGCGAAGTCGTGGTTTTTCAGCTTCAGCAGCCACTTCATAATGGCAGTATTATGATAAGTGATATTACGGGTCGCCAGGTAGCTGTTGTCCCGATAAGCGGCGAAAAAACACAGTGGAAAACCGAGGGCATCAGGCCGGGGATGTATCTGTACAAAATTTCTGCGAAGGAAAATACTGTTTTTGGAAAGATTTTAATCCAATAATCGAAGCTTTCCTGACTTTGTCACTTTTTTTTGCGCCACCATATATCACTATTGATAATCCGATAGTTAAATACATCAAAAGGGTGGCACAAGACAAATTTTCAATATTTGCCCGATGTATATCTGTCAGAAAAGTACCCGCTCAGGCAGTATCAGCGTAGTAGTTGCAGATAAAGGACTCATAGTAACAAAGCCCCGAAAATCGGGGCTTTGGTTTAATCTAAATCATTTTTATCAATACCGGCCTGTTTAAGAATGGCAAGGAAAGTACCTTTTTTCATATCCTTACCACCCTGTACGGGTACAATAACGGTTTTATTGGTAGTCGGGTTATAATATAGTTTGGTGCAAACCTTTGGAGCGTTTGAAAACAAAACCGTACTGTTCCAATATTTTGATAAGGTGCTTTGGGCTTGGGTTCATACAGTTTGCAGGTGTATAGAATATTCCAAGATATTGCTGTCATCGGGAACGTCTTCGCCTCTTTCCTGCAATTCTTCAATGTAAAGCTCAATGGCTTCTTTTGCCATTGAAATGGCTTCGTCCACATCTTCTCCATAGGTAATACAACCGGGCAAAGCAGGAACAGTAACCGTAAAGCCACCTTCGGTTTCTTTGTGCAAGTGTAATTTATATGTGTACATATTATTGAGCAATTAAAGTTTGTAAGCTATCTCTCAAACGGTTGATATTTTCAGCTATCAGCTCTGCCGTCTGTACCGTAAACAATCAAATTATACAGCAAAGTTAATAAAGTCACTTTGTTGCAATTCAATAAAATTTTATTAACTATTGTTCGATAAAAAATATTCAGAACAATTGAGCGAAGCGACAATTGGTCTGGTATATTTTTCCAACCGGTATAAGTATAAACTGCATCAGACCAGAAGTCGTCTGCCTCAGCAAACTATTTATTAACTTTGCAGCCTTATACACTATTTATATCCGATGTCAATTCAGGTTTCCAATATTTCCAAACGTTACGGCGCTCAGCTTGCGCTCGACAATGTTTCTTTTACGATCAGTCCCGGTGAAATCGTTGGTTTGCTTGGCCCCAACGGAGCCGGCAAATCAACCATGATGAAGATTATCACCTGCTTTATTCCGCCAACATCGGGCGATGTAAGTGTTTATGGCTTCGATATCAGGGAGCAATCGCTTGAGGTTCGGAAAAAAGTTGGCTATCTGCCCGAGAACAATCCTTTATATACCGATATGTATATTAAAGAGTATCTTGAATTTATGGCCGGGATTCATCAGCTTGGAAAGCGTACGGCTAAGCGGGTGGATGAGATTATGGAAATGACGGGTCTGAATCCCGAACGCAGAAAAAAGATAGGCGCTCTCTCGAAAGGCTACCGCCAGCGCGTAGGCCTGGCTCAGGCGCTGATTCATGACCCCGATGTTCTTATCCTCGACGAACCCACATCCGGCCTCGATCCCAACCAACTGGTAGATATCCGAAACCTGATTATCGAAATAGGCAAGCAGAAAACCGTGATGCTCTCCACCCACATCATGCAGGAGGTGGAAGCCATGTGCAGCAGAGCCATCATCATCAACCACGGCAAAATCGTTGCCGATGATTCTACCGGCCAGTTGCTGAAACACAATGAGGAAACCGACCAGGTGAAGGTAGAATTCGATAAAGAAGTTTCAGCGGCTCTGTTGAAAGCGGTTCAGGGGGTGATAGATGTGAAAAGGATCAGCGGCAACATCTGGCTGATTGAAGCCGGGAGAGAGCATGATGTCAGACAGGACATCTTCAGGTTTGCCGTTGACAACCACCTTGCCGTCCTCTCCATGCAGAAGCAGAATACCCGCCTCGAAGATGTATTCCAGCAATTGACAAAGAAATAAGGACTGCTAAAACCTCATTTCCGGAGTGCCGGGAACTATTGTCTGATCAGTTTACCGCTAACTACATTTCCATTGGCAGGAATCCATCGGTAGTAGTAGCAGCCGGGAGCCAATTTGTCAAGTTGCATGCTTTCTTCAGGCGATTTCTGTTTACGGTACATTACAAGCCTTCCGGCATTATCGTACAGGCTGAATCCGGCAGGAAGGCGGCGGTCTGACTCCGCTTTCAGGATAATTCTGTCCGTTGCTGGATTCGGAAACACACGAAATTCACTTTGTTTGATAACCTTAGCAACATCCACCTGAAGCAGCGAATCGCACGAAAGCGGAGTTCCCCAGCTCACATCACCTTTCTTATAGTACAGCAATTGCCTATAGGCACCGCCCAATGGTGAGTCATCATAGCAGACGTAGTAAGGCCCGCCAAGTCCTTCATAAAAATTTCCGGAATAATAGCAGGAACTGTCGGTTATCAATGGATGGAAACAATTCTCATATTCCTCGTCCGGCGTAAAAACATAAGCTCCGTAACTTCTGCTTCCTATGCCCTGGGACAAAAAACCGTATTCATAAGTGTGCCTCGCATGCGTCCATGACCATAAATCCGTTTCTCTCCAGCCTTCCCGGCTAATGGCAACAGGCTCTAAAGGCTCTTTCTCAAAATCGGGAGTAATGGAAGGCGAAACCGGCCACTCAAGTGTATCCTTCGACGAACTATAGGTATGTTCGCCATTGGCTATGGTATGGCTCGACTTACACTCTTCGAATACATAGAGGATTGAATCTCCGTCGGGAAAATCGAGACGGCTCAGAAAGCGCCGGATACTTCCGGTAGTACGACTCCAAACACCATTGTAACCAACTTTTTTATCAAATGAAATCACATGCAACTCATCCCCGGCCTGAAAGTTAAAAATATCCAAAAGCCGGGGCGGTTTGTATCCGATATCAGGGTTCGTTTTGCCAAAAAAGTCGTAAAATACCGGCTGATGTCTGAATTCATCAAACCTCGGTGTACGCAAAAGACCATTATTCATGCTCAGCATAATCTCCTGTCCGTTGGCGGGATTACTTACAATATTCCCAGAAGCATCCTTACACTGCAAAACAATATATTTGACCATATCGGTCAGTCCATTTATCTCTGTTTGCTCAATCCGGTCAACCGTGGCCTCAACATACCTGTAGGGATTATCGAAATGTGAGTAATAGAATCGCCATGAATCGCCAATACCGGCCTGAGTGTATATCGTATAAACATCACTGGAATCACCCGGCGAGAAAGGGTACAAAATAACCTGCGTTTTTCCATCGGGATATGCTGCTATCTTCGAACCAAACCACGAATAACCGTCCACAATCCAGCAACTGTAATCGGTGGGTCGCATTTCCCTCAGATTGTAGTATTCAGTTACATCACCTACCTGAGCGACAGAATCAATCCTGACTGCAATTACATCTGCACCTTCTGCCTTCTTCAGGTAAGTTACGGCATCCGTATTGACAAGTTTATAGTTCTGTGCAACAAGCACATAAGGGCTGATAAACAGCATAATGGCAAGCCCGATACAAAAATTGATTTTTCCAAACTGCATGTCAATACTATTTTATAAGATAAGATGGAATAAATATACGAGAAATCTAATTATATCCTTAAAAACAGAGAAAAAAGTTGCTTGTAAATAAACCTATGTTCTTTCCGATACCAAAGTAGTTGAATAATAGCGGGATAACAACAATCACCTAAGCCGGATTTTGTTGAAGTTTTCGTGTTTATGATTAAAGAAATCATAGTTAAAGAAGTGTCACAGTTTTGTGAGGAGAAACAACAATCAAAACTTAAAAATAATGCTTCCATAATTGAAATTTACCTACCTTTGCCGCACCGGAAACACCGGAATGGAAA
>LUZO01000099.1 GCA_001603685.1 Bacteroidales bacterium Bact_23 | reverse complement strand
AAGGATGAATTAGGGTTTATTTCCGAAATTAGTGTTCTTCTTCAACATGCTCATGCTCTTCCGTTGCCATGCCGAAATAGAGCGCCGACAACAGCGTGAACACATAAGCCTGGATAAAGGCAACCAGCAGCTCGAGCAGACTGATGAAAATGGCAAACAGTACCGACAATACCGATATGCCGTAAGCCAGTCCCGCGCCCAGTTGCGCAAAAATGAAAATCAGGCTGATGAATCCCATCACAATGATATGCCCTGCGGTGATGTTCGCAAAAAGACGAATCATCAGTACAAAAGGCTTTACAAATACTCCGACAATTTCGATGACCGGGAAAAGCGGAATGGGGATTTTCAGCCACCAGGGAACTCCCGGCGCATTGAAAATGTGCTGCCAGTAACCCTTGTTGCCGCTCAGTGCGGTCATAAAAAAGGTAAACAGTGCCAGCACCAGCGTAACGCCGATATTACCGGTAACATTGGCACCACCCGGGAAAAACGGCACCAGCCCGATCAGGTTGGTGAAGAAAATAAAAAAGAACAAAGTCAGCAGAAAGGGCATGAACTTCTCGTAATTCTTGCCCAGAGAAGGCTTTGCAATATCGTCGCGGATAAACAGAATAAGCGGCTCAAGCAGCGATTGTATCCCTTTTGGGACACCTACACCCTGCTTTCTGTACGACCTGGCGATGGAGGAGAAGATAAGCAGAACAACGGCAAAACTGACGAAAATACCGGCTACATTCTTGGTAATGCTCAGGTCAAGCGGTTTGCCCACAGAGTGGTCGGTTTCGGTGGTGCCGGGGATAACCTTCACTATTTTGCCCCGGTTTCCGTTGCGCTCCGATTCAACCTTAAATCCCTGGTAGGTACCGTCGCCTTCGTGAAACCTTGTAGAGCTGAACAGGTAAAATTTTCCCTGATCGTAAAGAATGATGGGCAGCGGAATGGTGATATGCTTTTCGCCGATGGTGGCTATGTGCCATTCATGACTATCAACTATGTGATCTACAATCATGTGGCCGGCATTGAACGGCTCCTCCTCATGCGATCCGCCCGTATTATTGCCGGAATATACCAATAATCCACTCAAGAATAAGATTAGAAAGAGCAGTCCCTTTTTCATTCTGAAGTTTTAAAATCTTTTACCACTATGGCAGATAATACCATGACTTTGAGCCTGCAATAATAGCAAAAAATAAGCAACGATTAACTATCCTGTGAAAATATTGTTGCTGTCACGGCTTCCCGTTTAGGGGAAGGTTGGAGGTAAGAAGTAAGAAGTAGGAAGTAAGAAGTTGGAAGTAGGAGGTAAGAGGTAAGAGGTAAGAAGTAGGAAGTAGGAGGTAGGAAAAGTTCTAATTTCCAATCCGCCGCGGCGGACTAATTTCCAATGTCAAATCCGCCGAAAGGCGGGTCAAATGCAGCATCAGATGCTTCATCCGCCGCGGCGGAGCACCGTCAGGTGCTGCAAATGCGCCGCCAGGCGCTGCAAATCTTCAAATGCAGCGTCAGGCGCTTCAAATCTTCATCCGCCTCTGGCGGGCAGAAATCCCTCCCAACCGGCAACAAACTGCAGCCCTGCGTTGTTTTACCGGGGAATGCTCCGTTTTGCCCTTGCCGGCGAGAAGGTGGCCGATGCCGGACATACTTGTACGAAAATCGCCCCGGCTCACGAAAAGCGCTGGAAGTCATTCAAAATTCAGTCCGCTGCAGCGGGTCAGTTAGTCTGACATTTCATACCTTTGGATTGCTCAGCGCATCTTAACCAATATTTATCAAATCCGGTGAAAAGCAGGATTATAGGCATATTGTTACTTTTCAGTTTTGTGGCTCCGGTGCCGCTGCATTATCAGTTTTTACTGATGCAGCGGAAACAGATCAGAAAAGCGGTGAAAAGGAAAATGCTGGCAGGCATGCCAAGGGATATGCTGGTGTTGCTGAAGTTCACCGAAGAGGAGAAGACAAGCCGGCTCAGGTGGAAACACAGCCGCGAGTTTGAGTTCGAGGGGGAAATGTACGATATATGCGACCGCGAAACCCGCGGGGATACAACCTTTTACTGGTGCTATCACGACAGGGAAGAGACGCTGCTGAACAGAAAGCTGGCTGCCCTGCTCGATTTTGCCCTGAAAAGGGATGCCAGAAGGCACGACAAACAGCAACAATTCAATAATTTCTACTCCACTCTCTTTTTTACCGAATACCGGGAAAACGATAATTTCAATCCTTTTGCTACCCGGCATACAGGAGAATATGTGCAGCCCGGATATCCCCTGGTAATGCACCTCCCCCTGCTGCCCCCTCCAAAATTCCATGATCTGTAACTATTTGCACTGCCGCCGGCATTGCAAAAAACAGAAAATGAAGCTCATTTATCAACTTACTCTTAATCCGAATGAAACTAAAATTCATACTAATCGGGTTAATGTCGGCTATTGCCATGTCCGGCATGGCCCAGATATTAACCATCACCGATTCAGAGACTCATGATCCGCTGGAGCTGGTTACCCTGTCGAGCGAATCGCCAAAGGCGTTTGCCATTACCAATGGCAACGGCCAGACCGATCTGAGCGCCTTTTCGGGAAGCGGACTTATTGAAATCCGTTTGCTCGGATACAAAACCGAAATCCTGGCCTATTCCGATCTGAAAGCCGCCGGCTTTGTACTTAGCCTGCAAAGGGCCAACATCAACCTCGATCAGATTGTGGTCTCGGCCACCCGAAGGCATCAGTCGTCGAATACCATTCCTGCGAAGATTACCTCCCTCTCAGCCAGGGAAGTGGCATTTCTGCAACCCCAAACCGCCGCCGACCTGCTTGGCGTAACCGGTAAGGTTTATATTCAGAAAAGCCAGCAGGGAGGAGGAAGCCCAATGATCAGGGGTTTTGCCACAAACAGGCTGCTGTATGCCGTTGACGGCGTGCGCATGAACAGCGCCATCTTCAGAGCCGGTAACCTGCAGAATGTCATCAATCTGGATCCGTTTGCCACTGAAAATACCGAAGTGGTCTTCGGGCCCGGCTCGGTTATGTATGGCAGCGATGCCATCGGAGGCGTTATGAGCTTCCAGACGCTGACTCCGCAATTCTCCTACTCCGGCGATCCGCTGGTAAAGGGGAAGATGGTCAGCCGCTTCTCATCGGCCAACAAGGAGAAAACCGGGCACTTCGATGTGAATGTGGGATGGAAGAAGTGGGCAATGGTTACCAGCATCAGCTACTGGGATTTCGACCACCTGAAGCAGGGCAGCCATGGCCCCGAAGATTACATCAAATCCATCTATGTGGTGCGTATGGATAGCGTTGACAGGGTTGTAAATCAGGAAGATCCGCTGTTGCAGATCCCTTCGGCCTATTCGCAGATGAATATGATGCAGAAAATCAGATTCAGACCCAACGACAGATGGGATTTCCAGTATGCATTCCACTATTCCGAAACATCGCCCTACGGACGCTACGACCGCAACAACCGCATGCGTAACGGTACCCTCCGCTATGCCGAGTGGTTTTACGGTCCGCAGAAGTGGATGATGAACAACCTCACCGTTACCAATACGCAGAATACGCTGTTGTATGATGAAATGACCATCAGGCTGGCGCTGCAGTCGTTTGAGGAGAGCCGTATGGACCGCGCGCTGAACAATAAAAAGCGCAGGGTAAATACCGAAAATGTGGAGGCTTATTCGGTGAATCTGGACCTTACCAAATCGCTGGGAAGCCGGAATAAACTCTATTACGGCGCCGAATATGTGTACGACGATGTGGTATCTGCCGGATCTGAAACCAATATGACAACCGGTAAGACAAAAACCGGCGCCTCGCGCTATCCGAAAGCCGACTGGAGTTCGCTTGCCGTATATGTGAGCGATGAGATGACGCTTTCCAATACCTTTACCGCTCTTGCCGGACTGCGTTACAATCAATACATCATCAATGCCGATTTCAGGCCCAACCTCGATTTCTACCCCTTCCCGTTCGAAGAAGCTTCCATCAACAACGGAGCCCTTACGGGAAGCATCGGCGGCGTTTACCGCCCGAATCAGGAGTGGGTGCTGAGCGCCAATTTCGCCACCGCTTTCCGCTCGCCAAATGTGGACGACATCGGCAAGGTTTTCGACTCGGAAGCCGGAGGAGTGACCGTACCCAATCCCGACCTGAAGGCTGAGTATGCCTATAACTTCGATATAGGCGTGGCCAGGAAATTCGGGGAACTGGTGAAAATTGACCTCGCCGGTTATTATACCATCCTGGAAAATGCCATGGTAAAACGCGACTACCACCTTGGCGGCCTGGACAGCATTATGTACGACGGCCAGATGAGCCGGGTACAGGCAATCCAGAACGCAGCCAAAGCCTATATCTATGGAATTCAGGCCGGTATTGAAATCAAGCTGCCGGCAGGCTTCAGCATCTCTTCCGACCTGAACTATCAGTACGGCGAGGAAGAACTCGACGACGGCTCAACCAGCCGCATGCGCCATGCACCGCCAATGTTCGGGGTTACCCGTCTGCAATACAAGACCGGAAAGCTCCGTATGGAGTTATACTCCACTTACATGAGCGAAATGAAACATGACGACCTGCCGTTCGGCGAGAAAACCAAGGTGGAACTTTATGCCAAGGACGCCGACGGAAACACCTGGGCTCCGGCGTGGAGTACCCTTAACTTCAAGGCCGAATACCGCCTTTCGGGTACCTTTACCCTCAGCTCGGGCATAGAAAACCTGACCGACAAAAGGTACAGGCCCTACAGTTCGGGGATTTCCGCTCCGGGACGCAACTTTATCCTGTCGGTAAGGGCAAATTTCTAACGCCTTGCCTGTTTAAAGCTGAAAGGGGGGAGAAATCCTCCCTTTTTTTGTTTTATGCAGGCCGGGACCCGACCGCTCCGGAGAATGTTCTTTTCAGAATGTCAATACCTTATCGCACTCCACGGTCCACTGGGCAAACTCCTTCATATTGCTCAGCTTAACCCCTTCGATAAACGGCAGGCCGGCAATTCCGCGCGCTTCGGAGCAGCCGCCGCAGCTTTTTACCTCGCCGCCGCGATTGATTACCGATTTCAGCATCCGCTCAATATTATAGTAACCGTCCGGCGTCTTCTGACCCGGCAGTCCGCAGAAAACCGCATCGGCTAACAGAAAGATCTTTACTTCCACTTTTTCGCCGTGCTCTTTCTGAAGCGTCATTGCCATTCTCAGTGCGTTGTACGCCTTTTCGCTTCCATAAGGCGCATCGTTGATGATTATCAGTATTTTTTGCATGGGGTGGGGGTGTTGGATTAAATACTTTTGTAATAATTTATATCTGTCTCTTATACACATCTG
>LUZO01000098.1 GCA_001603685.1 Bacteroidales bacterium Bact_23 | reverse complement strand
ACCTCAAATAATCTAAGATTCAATCTTATTAAAATAGTTTTTGTACCCTCCAGTGGGCTGAAAAGGGCCCCGACTATTTGAGCTCTAGTAGGGATCACGCTTAGGGATGAGAGCGAAAGGATCAAGTCGCCTCAAGGAGATTCCCCACTGCGAAACGGAGAGGAGGAGAGGGAGACGCCGGGAAACAACAGCGAGATCGAGAAGAGGCTGTGGGATGGGGCCGACGAGCTGAGGGCGAACTCGAAGCTGAAGTCCTCGGAGTATGCGCTCCCCGTCCTGGGGCTGATCTTTCTCAAGTACGCCGATTACAGGTTCACCAGAGCCCGGAAGGAGCTTGAGGGAATTGAGGGAAAGAGCACCGGCAGGCGGCGCACCATCGGCAAGACCGACTACCAGGCCCGAGGGGTGATGTACCTTCCCGAAGAGGGGCGGTACTCGAACCTGATGAAGCTTCCCGAGGGCGAGGAGATCGGACGGAAGATCCGGGAGGCGATGAGGGCGATCGAGGCCGAGAACGAGGATCTCAGGGGCGTTCTTCCCCAGAGCGAGTACAACCGGCTGGACAACCGCTCCCTCTTCTCGCTCCTCAAGGTCTTCAACCTGCGGGAGGAGATTCTGGACGCGGACGACGACCTCTTCGGCGACATCTACCAGTACTTCCTCGGCAAGTTCGCCATGAGCGAGGGGCGGAGAGGCGGCGAGTTCTTCACCCCCACCACCGTCGTCAAGCTGATCGAGAACGTGATCCAGCCCTTCCACGGCCGGGTCTACGAC
>LUZO01000097.1 GCA_001603685.1 Bacteroidales bacterium Bact_23 | reverse complement strand
TCTGTCTATACTAAAGCGTTTAAGAAGGCGCTATTATTAATAAATCTTTCTATTATAGATATACTAAATCTAACCAATACCGTAAAGTTTATTAATTCAAACGTAATTTCCGTGATATATTGCAGTCGGAGATGATACGTTTGAATAAGAGAAAGGGTATTCCACTGGCCCTTGTGATAGTAGCATTTTCTTTAGCTACGCTATCAGCTAGCGGTACGTCCTATACACTGCAGGTTTATGGAAATGCGAACATGGACGAGACCATCGATGATTTGGATATCGAGCATCTTCAGGGGATTATCGAGGGGACAATTGATGAGACAAAGTTCGCAGATGCGAATAACGATGGCACTATCGACGAAGAGGATATCACCCAGATAGAGCTGATCATAAATGGAAATGAAGAATTTCTGGTCGTCCTTGATGACACGGGAAGCTCTATACGTATACCAACTCCGGTGACATCTTTTGTGTACCACGGACATAATTCCTATGTTTATGAAACAATAAGAGCCATAGGGGTCTCCGATGAGATAATTGGGATCACGGATAGATTTGTTACCCCAGGTGGGAACAGATACAGCATAACGTATTTTCCCGAGCTCTTAAGCAATGTAGAAAATGTGGGAAGCCTACAAGAGATCAACTATGAGGTTATAAATAACCTCAAGCCAGATGTTGTCCTCACCGACGCCCGAGAGTACTATGATCCTACAAAGACGCCAGATATCCCAGTGGTGGCCCTCGATGTGAATATCCTCAATTCCAAAGAAGCTGCCATGAGGTATGGGTACATCTTCGGCAGGGTTTCTGAGGCGAATGAGTATGTTAGCTGGATCAACGATCTGGAAGATGAGATCCTAAAGAGAACCGAGACCGTCCCCGAGTCTGAAAGGCCCTTGGTCTATTGCAGCAGTTACAACATTGATACGACCACGTTTCAGGTGCCTGCCAGAGATAATTACAGGAGCGTTATGGTTAAAAACGCGGGTGGAAAATATATCGGCGATGAGATGGAAGGCTCGGGCATCTTAAATGTAGATGCAGAATGGGTCATTTCTCGAAACCCCGACGTGGTAATATTCTCTGCAGGAAACTCAATTATGGGTTACGACATAGATAATGCCATAAGTGCAACCGAGGCTATTGACGAATTCATGAATAGGCCCGAATTCGCCAATGTTAACGCCGTCAAGAATGAACAGATATTCATGGTTTCTCACCCGTATATTCTCTGCGGTGGAGCGTCGGGTCTGATAGGCACCCTTTACTATGCGAAGTGGCTTTATCCTGATCTCTTTGCAGATATGGATGTTCAGGCCGTTCACCAGGAGTTCGTAACCAGGTTCCAGCATCTGGATCTGGACGTAAAAGATTCCATATCAGCATATCCCCCTCCCACGCAAAATGAGTGATGGATATGACCACGGATAAAGGAACTGCCATGAATACCTTGAATGTGGATATAACTGATGAAGAGATCCTGAACCGCTACCAAAAATATGTGGGGCGAAAGGTGACCTTCATCATCTCCACCATATTTATTTTGATTTTATTCGCAGGCCTTGCTGGCTCCATAGGGCAGGCTAAAATTACTATATGGGAGGCTTACGCTGCATTTTTCGCCAAATTTCTCCCAGATTACTTTACAGCGAACTGGCTTGCCGAGACGACGGTCTGGAATCTCCGCCTTCCACGAATCGCGTTGGGGATCGTTACGGGTGCGGGTCTCGGCATTGCAGGTTGCATTATGCAAGGAGTTTTGAAGAATCCTCTTGCAAGTCCATATACCTTGGGAATATCCGCAGGGGCGTCATTTGGTGCATCTTTAGCTATCATTGGGGGCGCAGGCATCATCGGAGGCCAATACCTGATAATAGGAAATGCCTTTTTCTTCTCGATGTTGGTTTCTTTGATAATCATCGGCTTTGCTGGACGGAGAGGAGCCACTCCTGAAACGATGGTCCTAGTAGGAATAGCGATCTTGTATATCTTTTCAGCAGGTACTACTCTTTTGCAATATTTCGGAGAAGAATCTGCGGTTGTTCAATCAGTCTTCTGGTCTGTAGGTAGCCTAGAGAGAGCATCCTGGAGCAAGGTATATATTTGCAGTGCGGTAGTTGCAGCCTGCATCCCTCTGCTAATGCTGAAATCTTGGGACCTCAATATACTTACAACTGGAGATGATTCTGCAAAAAGCCTGGGAGTAAATGTGAAACATATAAGGGTGTATACGATGTCTTTAATCAGCCTGATGGTCGCTAGCATCGTATGTTTCACCGGAACCATCGGATTTATTGGCCTTGTTGCTCCGCATATCACGAGACTTGTAATCGGCACCGACTATAGATACCTGATACCAGCCTCCGGGATCGTAGGAGCCATACTGATCGTTGGGGCTGACATCGTATCACGAAATATTATACCACCGATAATTATTCCCGTTGGAGTCATAACCGCTTTTATGGGCGGTCCTTTATTCCTTTACCTTATAATGAGAAGGAGGATGGGGTACTTTTGAAGCTGGTCATAAAGGATCTGGAGTTCTGCTATGCGAGCAGGACGATATTGAACAAGATTACCATGGAACTTCGGCCCTCAGAGATGCTGGGAATAATAGGGCCGAATGGTTCAGGGAAATCAACGCTGATCCAATGCATCGACGGTCTATTGAAGCCAAAGATGGGAAGCATCCTATTGGATGGATCCGATATAAAATATATTTCCAGAAAGGATATGGCGAAAAAAATGGGTTATGTCCCCCAGACCACTAGTCGATCCTTCTTTCCATCTACAGTCCTGGATGCTGTGCTTATGGGGAGAAGACCGCATCTGGGGTGGAGAAGTTCTGATAAAGATGTGAGAGATGTGATAGAAGTTCTGAGGTTAATAGGCATTGAGGATTTAGCCATGAGTGATATCAACGAGCTGAGTGGAGGTCAACAGCAGAAGGTGTTAATTGCCAGAGCAATAGCTCAAGAACCCTCGGTTCTGCTGCTCGACGAACCCACGTCAAATCTGGACATCAAGCATCAACTGGAGGTCACCGAGATCATCAGGGAAAAGGTGATAGAGCGAAATATCTCAGCGATAATGGCTGTACATGACCTCAATCTCGCCTCAAAATATACGGACAGGATAATTATGATGAAAGACGGAAAGATCTTCGATATGGGAACCCCAAAAAGCGTTCTGACCGCTGAAAATATAAGGTCCGTCTACGGGGTTGTGGCAGAGGTGATCAATAACAATGGTGGAAGCCCGCACATTATCCCAGTCAGATCTCTGAGGCGGTATAAAAGTGCAATTATGGGAGCGTGAAACTGTGGATGAAACTAAATCAATAATTAGGTCTTACTGGGACCAACGGTCTTCAACGTTCGATCTCTCTCCTGGCCATATAGCATCCAGCAAAAGAGAGGAAGATGCTTGGAAAGCCCTTTTACGAGAAAGAGTCGGATCGAGTGGAAAGAAGGTCCTGGATGTGGGAGTAGGAACCGGCTTTCTCTCCATTATGCTTGCAGAGATTGGGCATAATGTTGTTGGCGTAGATCTTTCGGAGGAGATGATAAAAAATGCCCGACGAAAGATGGATGCTCGAGGACTTAAAGTCAAACTGGAGATGGGTGATGCGGAGAATCTGCCCTTCGAAGATGAGTCGTTTGACGCGGTTGTAAATAGAGCGGTACTTTGGACACTTCCAAATCCAAAAAAGGCACTTTCTGAGTGGAAGCGGGTTTTAAAACCAAATGGAACTCTCTGTTTCTTCCTCCATGGAAGCCATTCGAAGGGACTATTTCATCGATCTAAAAAGCAGCTAACCAATTTTGCCGTCCTTGCCAGAGAGAAGAGAAATCCATGGAAATCTCTATACAATTCTGTGGATCTTCCAATGGGCGGAGGAGTAGATCCTACCGTGGTGACCAACCTATTAAAGAAAACTGGATATGTTGATATCGGCCTAAACCCACTTGTTGAGATTGGAGAAATGAAACGAGAGAGGATGCCATGGTATTATCGATTATCATCTGAAAAGAGTCCACAGTACTGTTATTACTGCCTAAAACCTAAGAGATGATTATTGATATTTATTTTTTTATGGTTTATCTGAAAATTGCATATATATCAATTGATCAAAATGACAATTATTACTGCAGTCCACGCAACAATCGAAATCTCAAAAGTGATGATTCCACCGATCCTCCTCGGATTCTTTGTGGCGAGTATTATTCGGTCATCATCATATTTCAGGTATTTGAGCCTACCAACTTCCCGTCTTGCTTCTGCTGCCAACCTGCCGGTCGAATGTTCGGCAGCTCTGACTTTATATCTCATGAATAGCTGGGCAGCCTTAGCGATGCTCTCAGAGCTGCATAAGAAGAAGACTATAAATGACAATGATCTAATCGTAGCCGTCCTTATCGGATTTATTCCTAAGGGCTTCCATAGCACGATCTTCTTCTCTGTACCAGTGGCAGTTTCCGTGTTGGGTCTGCATGCGGGAGGGATTTATGTATGTCTAGACATATTCGCAAGTATTTTTGTAGCATTCGTGGGGATAATCGTTGGAAAATCGATACTCAAACACAGAGAATCAATAATTATAGATGAAGAGAATCGAATATTCGCAGAAAAATGGACGGTTAAAATAATAAATGGGCTCAAAGAAAGCATGCGTTCATCTAAAAGAATAATTAAAATTTTAATTCCTACTATATTTCTTGCGCAACTTGCCACCGATTACATATTGCTCCTCCCCGTTGTAGAAACATATAACTCAATTGTTGAACCACTCGGAGTTTCGTCATCGAGTTTGGTCGTCTTATTGGCGAGCGTGGTAAGCCAGAGTGCAGCTCTCGTGGCAAGCGGAACTTTGCTGAATAACGGCTCCATTTCCGTAACGGGTTGTTTGTTGTTATTGTTCATGGCGAGATTTCTTCACTTGGGCATCGGATTTCTCAGGATTGGCATTCCAGCAAATTTATCCTATTTCGGAAGTCATGTTGGACTTAGGGTTACTGTAATTGAATATCTCCTAATAGAGATTGCAAATATCCTAATAATATTAACTTTAATTTTAAGTATGTGAGTATCCCAAAATCAGTAGTTCCTTTGATCAAACTGTATCACATTAAAAGGCCAGAGCTAAAAATCTTATCC
>LUZO01000096.1 GCA_001603685.1 Bacteroidales bacterium Bact_23 | reverse complement strand
GCGAAGAAGCCATTGTTTTACCGTTGCCATGATTTTTCCTTCATTACGGCAGATCAAATATGGAACATTCAGAATCAGATAGCCTGACATCAAAGAGCAGTATTATTTCCTGAAACACACCTGTGATATTCAACATTTATTGATATCTTTTGTTACTTTTGGGTAGTATTTCATGCCGGGAATCTTAAAACAAACACTTTAACACAGAGCCATCCTTTCAAATCCAAATAAATGGCAACCCGGTTTTAGTGCTTGGAATTAAAGTAAAAAAACGGTTTAAACTACACACACAATCATATAGTAATTTTAAAGTTATGAGTTCAAATCCTGATCGCTATCAAAGAAAGATTAAACTGATTCTGCTGCTTTCGTTAACACTGAATATCTTTTTCTCAATTGCTGTAATACATCATCTCAAAAAGAGCGGGGGTTTTACATTTTTGAAGATGAAGCTTTCTGGACAGATAGTCCGCCCCAGCGCTCACGAAAGCAATTATTATATCATGAAATTATCATCATTTTATGCTATGCCTTCCGACGCATCGCAGACCGTTATTTTCGGAAACAGCATTGCCGATTATTGTGATTGGGCTGAAATAATGGAGAATCCGTTAATCGTGAACCGGGGCATAGGCGGTGACAACATTACCGGTATGGCAAAAAGAGTCGGGCAAATTACTGCATCTTCTCCTGGCAAAGTCTTTATAATGCTTGATTCAAAAGATTTTAATTTAAAAACCCCTCACGATACCATCACAAATTGCTACAACAGAATTATTGATACTTTATTATTAAAAACTCCCGGATCTGAAATCTTTTGCACCAGTATCCTGCCGGTGAATGTTCAGATATTCAATCTTGAAGAGATCAAGGAAATAAATAAAAAGCTGGAGGAACTTGCTGCCCGGAAAGGCATTAACTACATCGACCTGTCAGATGTAATCTGCGACGAAAATTTTGATATCAAAAAGCAATATACTTTTAACGGGGTTTACCTTAACGGAGAAGGGTTTAAGGCTATTGCCGATGTATTGAACCGGTATATTAAGGAATAACAAAACAGCTTCAAGACCTCAAACTTATACCCATGATTTTCCGCAAAAGTCCGGAATAATCTTACTTTTGTAAGGATAATCACCAATTCCCCGACTCATGATCAAAAAAACGGGCCTGATATCTCTGTTTTTATTTCTGACTGTCGCCGCTCCCCTGTCTGCCCAGCCGCTACTTCCGGATGATGGACCGTTGTATGGCAAAGAGAGTGTACCGCGGATAGACATTCTTATTCACCCCGATACACTGGCATGGATATATGAAAATGTCGAGTCAGATCACGATTTCAGGGCCATATTTGTTTTCGATAACGGAAATATTCACGATACCATCCACGATATTGGCTTCAGACTCAGGGGGAATACCTCAAGATATTCAGCGAAGAAATCGTTTAAAGTTTCATTCAACTCATTTATTAAAGGGAGAAAGTATTACGGCGTCGAAAAGCTTAACCTTAACGGCGAGCATAACGACCCCTCGGTGAGCAGGGCGGGTCTGTTCTGGAATATAATAAATAAAGCCTCGCTTGCCGGATCAAGATACAATCATGTTCAGGTTTTCATCAACGGATACTATTACGGCCTGTATATAAGTGTGGAACACATTGATGAAGAGTTCGTTAAAACATATTTTGGCAATAATAACGGCAACCTATACAAATGCCTGTGGCCCGCCGATCTCACCTATCGCGGCGCCAATCCTGATCTGTACAAATTCAAAACGGGCAATCGCAGGACCTATGAACTGAAAACCAACAAGGAAGCCGACGATTACAGCGATCTGGCAAATTTCATTGATATTCTGAACAACACCCCGGACGAACAGCTGCCCTGCGCCCTTGAATCGGTGTTCAATGTGCAGGATTATCTGAAAATAGCGGCAGTTGATATCATTACCGGCAATTGGGACGACTATATCTACGGCAAAAACAACTTCTACCTGTACCACAATACGGCAAGCGGCCTGTTCGAATACATCCCCTACGATGCCGATAACACCTTTGGCATCGACTGGGCGGGCATTGCATGGGAAAACCGCAACATATACAACTGGGAACATCCGTCGGAGCCCCGGCCGCTTTTCACCCGCCTGATGCAGATTCCTGTTTACAAAGCGCAGTTTACCTATTATCTGAAACAGGTGATTAATGAAATTACTTCGAAGCAGGATTTTCTGGACAATCTTTTTGTTATCAGGGAAAACCTGAGGCCATATATTGCCGGAGATCCTTTCTATCCGCTTGATTACGGCTATACCATTGAGTCATTCAATGCTTCATTCGAAGAGGCTGCAGGCGCACATGTTAAAACCGGCATTCTGCCCTTTCTGCTTGAGCGAAACAGTACTGCGCTGCAGCAGGCCATCACCGGCAACGCTGCACCGATGATAAAATACATACGGCACAACTATCCGTTCGAATGGCAACCCGTTGTCATCAATGCCTTTGCCGAAGATGACGGCCAGATGAGTGTTCGCCTGGAATACCGCACCAACGGGGGCGAATGGCAGCAGACTGCCATGAATGAAGCAACTGTCAACGACCGTTTGCCCGGACACAACGGCAATTACACCGCAACACTGGATGGCATACCTGCGGGAACCCTTCTGGAATTCAGAATAAAGTCGATTGACAACCTCAATGTAACGGTAGCAAAGCCATGTAATCCGGTACAGTATATCATTCCGCCGCAAAATACCCTTGGCCTTTTCATCAACGAATTTATGGCCGGCAATAAAAAGACCATTGCCGATGAATACGGTGAGTTTGACGACTGGATAGAAATATTCAACGGCAGTTCCCAATCCTTATGGCTGGGCGACAAATACATGACCGACAACCTATCCAAGCCAACAAAGTGGGCTTTCCCCGACATATCCATAGGCCCCGGCTCTTACCTTCTTGTATGGGCCGATGGCCAGCCGGAACAGGGCGCTTTGCATGCAACTTTTAAACTCGACAAAGCTCAGGAAGAAATCGGCCTTTTTCATAACACAGCATCGGGTATGGTGCTGATTGATTCGGTTTCCTACACCGATCAGATTACCGATGTTTCGATGGGAAGAATTATCGATGGGGCGGTTGAATGGAAATTATTCACCACGCCAACGCCCGGCACCACCAACAGTATGCTCGGCATCCCTGAAAACAAGCCGAACCTCCTTAAAATATACCCAAACCCCAACAATACCGGCCAGCTTCGCTTGACTGAGGAGGCATCCTTTTCAATTTTCGACCCTTCCGGCCGCGAGGTTTTAAGCAAGGTGAAAAGTAATGAAGCAGACATTAGCCACCTTAAACCGGGCGTTTATATCGTTAAAACCGTCGATGGCGGAGTTGCACGCCTGATAGTTTTATAGCAAGCTAATACGCTGAAAAAGTAATATTAGAAAAAAATACCCTGAATGTGAAAGATCGCATTCAGGGCATTTGTTTAAATCAATTCGCCTTCACCATTAATCGCCGAAGCACATGCCGATTCCTCTGGCGGTTTTCATCAGTGCGGTATCGGGTTCAACCAGGTTGGGTTTCTGAATGGCCTCCTTCAGTGTCACTGAAGTGATGTAAGGATGGCGGTACGAAACCATTCTTCCGAATTCGCCTGCCAGCACAAGTTCAAATGCCTTCACACCATATTGGGTAGCCAGCACACGGTCGTAAGCGATGGGCACACCGCCTCTTTGCAGGTGTCCGAGAACGGTGGTGCGGATGCTGTGTCTGCAACCGGCATCTTTCAGCTCCTGTTCAAGACGGAAGCCAACGCCTCCTAGTTTGATATGGGCATCACCCACTTCATGACTCTCCTTAATAATCTGGTGTCCTTTGATATTCCGGGCACCCTCGGCAATGACGATATTCACAAAACCGCGATCCCGGTCGAAGCGCCTTTCCACGCCTTCCAGTACCTTCTCAATATCATACGGAAACTCAGGCAGCAGACATATTTCAGCGCCTCCGGCAACGGCGGCATTCAGCGCTATCCAGCCGGCATCACGGCCCATAACCTCGAGAATCTGCACCCTGTTGTGGCTGGCCGCCGTAGTAACCAGCTTATCAACCGCATCGGTGGCAATCTGAATGGCAGTCTGAAAACCAAAAGTGGCATCGGTTGCAGAAAGGTCATTATCAATGGTTTTGGGAACTCCGATAATATTCAAGCCTTTTTCGAACAGTGCCTGCGAAATTCTTTGCGAGCCGTCGCCGCCGATATTGATAACTGCATCAATACCTAGATACTGAATCTTGCGAATCATTTCATCTGAACGGTCAACGCCGATATATGTGCCATCATTCTGCTTTACGGGCCAGGCAAAGGGGCCTCCCTTGTTTGTGGTCTGAATAATCGTACCTCCCTGATAATGAATCCCTGCAACGGCTTTTTCGTCGAGTACAACGATCTCGGTGGGCTCTCGCAGAATACCATTGAATGCTTCAATGCTGCCGACAACTTCCCAGTTCTTTTCGCGGGCTGCCCGCTTTACAATGGCGCGGATTACCGCATTCAATCCCGGACAATCGCCGCCACCGGTAACAACCAATACTCTGTTCATGTAATCCTTTCTTTTAAGTGAAAAATCAGGGAATTTCTGGTTTTAAAAAAACGATGCAAAGATACAACAAAAACGAAAGCATTAAGTCTGACCGGAATAGACAATTCGGAATAAAACAGCCTTGCTCAATCCTTTTTTTGTAACTTCGCTGCCCATTTTGAGATCAGGATTTGTGTGTGAAAATCAGGAGTTGATATACTGCACAAATAGTTGAGTTAAAACCCGATAACAAAGAAAAAAAACATAAGTGGAAAAACGGAGGCTCAGGCCCGCATTCAGCCACGAACAATAATAAAATGACAGAAAATATCGCCGTTATTTTTGATATGGATGGAGTACTGGTAGATAATTTCCGGTATCACCTGCTGGCATGGGAGAAATTTTGTGCCCGGCACAAAAAATCCATATCCGCACAGGATTTCCTCGAAAATGTTTTTGGCGGAACCAACGCCGACCACCTCGCCTACATCTTTAAAAAAGGGCTTACTCCCGAAAAAATTGCTGAATACTCTGCTGAAAAGGAGCTGATTTACCGCTACCTGTATCAGGATAATGTTCAACTGGTACCCGGGCTCGAAAACTTACTGAAGGAACTGAAAACCAACAACATTCCCACCGCCATCGCCACTTCGGCCGAAAGGGCAAATGTTGACTTCATCACTTCACAGACCGGCACTGCAGCCTATTTCGGTGCCATTGCCGATGCATCCATGATAAAACGGGGAAAACCCGACCCGGAAATCTTTCTGAAAGCCGCATCACTGCTTAATATTGCTCCGGAAAACTGCCTTGTTTTTGAAGACACGCTTAAGGGCATTGACGCCGCCCTGCAGGCAAAAATGAAAGTGGTGGGAGTAGCCACAACCCATCACCGGGCTGAACTCACCGAAGCCTACAAAGTCATCGGCGACTTCACCGAAATCGATTTGAACAGCATCAGAGAACTATTTTTATAAATCAATAATTCAACTGCATCAATATGAGAACACCCCTGAAAGCCATTCTGCTGGCTGCCGCCCTGCAGGCGTTTATGCTTGCCGGTGCACAAAACCGCATTCAGTTTACGGAGTACGACCTGGACAACGGACTGCATGTGATTCTTCACAAGGACAATTCAACGCCCATTGTTGCCGTAACCATCTCCTACCATGTGGGATCAAAAAACGAAAACCCCGAACGGACCGGATTTGCCCATTTCTTTGAACATCTGATGTTCGAGGGTAGTAAGTATATAGAGCGCGGCGAATTTGACAAAATTGCCATGAATGCCGGTGCCAGCCTGAATGCAAACACCAGTTTCGACAGGACATTCTACTACCTGCTGCTTCCTTCGAACCAGCTTGAGCTCGGACTCTGGATGGAATCGGAGAGGCTGCTTCACCTGCGTATCGACAGCCTGGGCGTTGAAACCCAGCGCAGCGTGGTAAAGGAGGAGCGCAAGCAATCGTACGACAACCGTCCGTACGGCACCATGATGGAAAAGACCTTTGCCGCCGCATTCAAGGAACATCCCTACCGCTGGATGCCCATTGGCTCGGCAGAATCCATAAACAACGCCACCCTTGAAGAGTTTATGGAGTTCCACTCCACCTTTTATGTTCCCAACAATGCAACCCTGTCAATCGCCGGCGATATTGATGTGGAACAGACCAAAAAACTTGTTCAGAAGTATTTCGGCGACATTCCCCGCGGCACCAAACCCCTGTACCGTCCGACTATTGTTGAACCGGTAAAAACCGCCGAGGTTCGCGACACCATTTACGACAACATCCAGCTTCCGGCCGTAATTCAGGCCTATCACATGCCCGCTAACGGCACCCCCGACTACTACGCCCTCAGCATGCTCACCACCCTGCTGAGCGACGGCGAGAGCTCGAGGATGACCAAATCAATCGTTAACAAGCAGCAAAAGGCTATGTTCGTGGGTGCTTTCCCCTTTGCACTCGAAGACCCGGGATTGTTTATGGTATTCGGCATTACCAATTTCGGCGTTGAACCCAACGAGCTTGAAGATGCCGTAAATGCCGAAATCCACAAGGCACAGACCGAAGAACTCACGGACCGGGAGTTCCAGAAACTTCGCAACAAGGTTGAAAACGACTTCATTTCCCAAAACTCAACCATGGCCGGAATAGCCGAAAGCCTGTCGGATTATCATATGTATTACGGCAATGCAAATCTCATCAACACTGAGATTGACCGCTACATGGCAGTTACCAAAGAGGACATAAAAAGGGTTGCCAACCAGTACCTCACCAAAGAGAACAGGGTTGTGCTTTACTATTTACCGAAAGAATCCCTGTAAATAACTAAGGAGAACTAAAAATGAAAAAACTGATAAACATACTGATTGCCGCATTTATTGCCGTAATTCCGCAAATCACTTCAGCACAGGCTACTAAGGGTAAAGCCGCTGAAAAGCCTGCCAAACTCGACAGAAGCATCAGGCCGGCCCCTGCACCCGCCCCGGAAATTAAACTGGGAAAATCGGAACAGTTTGAACTCGATAACGGACTGAAAGTCTTTGTGGTAGAGAATCACAAAATCCCCAGGGTTTCCTACTCCCTTACCCTCGATTATAATCCCGTTCCCGAAGGAAACCTTGCCGGAATGGCCGATATTGCCGGGCAGTTGATGAGAAACGGCACCACCGGCATGACCAAAGATGAGTTGGATGAAGCGGTTGACTTCATCGGAGCCCATCTGATTACCAGCTCACAGGGTTTTTATGCTTCAGCACTGAAAAAACACAACGAGGAACTGCTTGCCCTTCTGGCAGATGTTGTGATGAATCCCTCTTTCCCTGAAGAAGAGCTTGATAAACTGAAGGTACAGGCCATTTCGGCACTCAAAGCAGCTCAGAATGAGGCCGGTACGATCAGCGACAGAATCAGCAAACAACTGATTTACGGAGCCGGCCACCCTTACGGTGAATCCATGACCGAAAAATCGGTTGAAAACATCACCGTGGATCATTGCCGCGCATTTTATGAAACATTCTTCAAACCCAACATCGGTTATCTGGCCATCATTGGCGACATCACCAAAGAGGAAGCAATGGAGCTGACCCGTAAATATTTCGGCAAATGGGAGAAGGGCGAAGTGGTAAAATACACCCCCGAAATGCCCAAAGCTCCTGAAACCGATGTGGTTGCCATTGTCGATCGCCCCGATGCAGTGCAGACCGCCCTCAGAATCGGCTATGCCGTTGACCTGAAACCGGGCGCCGAAGATGCCATTAAGGCAAGGGTAATGAATACCATACTGGGCGGAGGCACTTTCAGGCTTTTCAACAACCTGCGCGAAGACAAGGCCTTTACCTACGGCGCTTACTCACAGCTTAGCCCCGATAAACTGGCAGGCAAGTTCCTGGTAAACACCGAGGTGCGAAACCCCGTAACCGACAGCGCCGTAAATGAAGTGCTGTATGAAATGCGCCGCATCCGCGAAGAGCTTGTTCCAGCCGACGAACTCAGCCTGGTAAAGAATTACCTGAACGGCAATTTTGCACTCTCGCTCGAAAATCCGCAGACCGTGGCCAATTTTGCCATCAACACTGCCAGATACGGCCTCGCACCCGACTATTATGCCAATTATATGAAGGATCTTGCCGCCGTTACTTCGGAAGATGTTCTGGCTGCGGCAAAGAAATACATCAAACCTGAAAACACTTACATCATTGCTGTTGGAAAAGCTGCCGACATCGCTCCGAAGCTGGAGAAGTTCTCAGGAGAAAAGGCAATCAGGTATTTTGAGTTCGACGGCAAGGAGTACGATCCCAACACAAAGGTCAGACCTGCTCCCGAAGGCGTTACCGCCCGGAGTGTGATTGATGCCTACATCAAGGCCATAGGCGGCCAGAAAGCGCTGCTGAAAACCAAGGATGTAACCATTATGGCTTCTACCAGTATGCAGGGCATGACCATCGGTTTTGACTTTTACAGAAAAGCGCCCAACCTCTACCTGACCAAAATCGGAGCAGGAGATATGGTATTCCAGAAAGTCGTTTTCGACGGAAAATCCGCATGGGCTGTTTCACCAATGGGCGGTGAATCGAAGGAATTTACCGGCAATGAACTGGAAGATATGAAGGTGGAAGCCGATATCAACCAGGAACTTAACTACGAAAAACTCGGAGTTCTCCTCCAGCTCGATGGCATCGAGGAAATTGACGGAACCGACAATTACAAACTCACCCTTACCTATCCTTCGGGAACTCAGGTAACCCATTACTATGATGTGAATACCGGCTTGAGGACCAGAGCAGTAAGCGAGCAGGGCATTGCCACTTTCGGCGATTACCGCGAAGTGAGCGGAGTGAAATATCCCTTTGCCCTCAGCCAGCAGATGGGCCCGCAGACACTTGACCTCAAGGTACTTTCAGTGAAAGTAAATACCAAACTGAAAGACGATTTATTCAAAGTGAAGTAAGATTTTATATTCTTCACCGAAAGCCGCCTCAGTGCGGCTTTTTTTTTGTTAAAATCCACTACCTTTGTACCACAGGGCATCAAAAAAATCACCACAATGTTAAGAACTTCAAGAATCATTACCGCCTCACTGATGGCCATCCTGATTTCGGGGTTATCTATCTCATGCAGACAAACTCCCACACAGGATGCCGCTCCGCTGAAGGCCACCGGCGTTCAGACTCCCGAATGGACAAAAAACCTGAGCATCTACGAAATCAATGTCAGACAGTTTTCACCTGAGGGAACCTTTGTAGGGGTTGAAGCACAACTTCCGCGTTTAAAGGATCTGCAGACCGATATCCTCTGGCTGATGCCCGTTCATCCCATTGGCGAAGTGGAGCGAAAAGGAACGCTCGGCAGTTACTACGCCGTGAAGGATTACTATGGTGTAAATCCTGAATTCGGCACCGCCGACGACCTTAAGCATCTAATCAAAAAAACCCACGAGCTTGGGCTCTATGTCATCATCGACTGGGTAGCCAACCATTCGGCCTGGGATAACCCGCTGGTAAAGGAGCATCCTGAGTTTTACCGGAAGGATTCGCTCGGCAACATGGTCTCCCCTTTCGACTGGACCGATGTGGTGGCATTCGACTACAGCGTGAAAGAGATGGACGACTACATGCTCGAAGCCATGAAATACTGGGTCAGGGAATTCGACATTGACGGCTTCCGTTGCGATGTTGCCGAAATGGTGCCGGCTACTTTCTGGGATAGGGCAAGAACGGAACTCGACAAAATAAAACCCGTATTCATGCTCGCCGAAGGCGAAAAACCCTGGCTGCACACCGCTTTCGATATGAGCTACGGCTGGGAGTTCCACAGCCTGAAAAACAAAATTGCCCGGGGCGAAGCCAATGCCAACGATATTGAAAATTATCTGAAGCGGAACGACACCCTCTATCCAGAAGGAGCTTACCGCATGTACTTCATCACCAACCACGATGAAAACTCATGGAATGGAACCGAGTTTGAGCGGATGGGCGACGGCGCAAAGGCCTTTTTCATTCTCTGCGCTACCGTTCCCGGAATGCCGCTGGTATATACCGGCCAGGAGTCGGCGCTGAACAAACGGCTTGAATTCTTTGAAAGAGATCCGGTTGACTGGAAAGACTACGGCGAAACCGATTTCTTCAAAACCATTCTCAGCCTCAAAAAGTCAAATCCGGCACTGTTCAACGGCAATTGGGGTGGTAGCTGGCACAGAATCCACACCAACAAGGACAAGGAGGTGTTTGCCTTTATCCGCGAAAATGAAGATGACAGGGTATTCGTACTACTGAACCTCAGCCCGGAAGCGGTTTCGGTCACCCTCGAAGGCAGTCAGTATGCCGGTGAGTATACCAACCTCTACACCGGTGAAAGAACCACCTTCGGCGAGAATAGCCAGGCCAGCCTTTCACCCTGGGATTACAGGGTGTATTATAAGTAGCGGGGAACTGTTTTGCCTTACCGCTACTGTCGATGACGGAAGTGGAAAGGCGGCACACAAAAAGAGAGAAAAGCCGATTAATCCGGCCAGACACAAAATTGCAATCAAAAATCTGAAATGAATTCACACTCCAATGATCCCGTATACTCGAAACAGGTAATCGAGATGCTCACCGTGGCAAACGAATACTGCCTGTTTATGGAAAAGGCTGAAGAGTATTCAAAAGAAGACATTTTTGCCTACAGCTGGCGTATTCTTCCGCTGATTTATCTGAAAAGTACGCTGTTACAACCGGTCATACCTCAGGAACCCGATGATGCGGAGCGCTTCGTCACCGAAGAAACCTGGGAGGGCATATTCAACACCCTGAGGAACAAGTTCTACCCCGATGACCATTTCTGGATGAGCCATGACCTGACAGACGAGACGACGGAGATCGAAAAAAACAGCCTGGCAGAACACCTCGCCGATATTTACCAGGATATGAAGGATTTTATTATGCTCTACCAGAAAAACCTTCATTCGGCCCGCGAGAATGCCATTGCCGGGATAATCACTCACTTCAGAGAACACTACGGCCCGGCCATTACAAAGTCGCTGAACGCCCTTCATCTGCTGCAAACACAGAAATAACAGGCAGTCGGGTATTGAACACATGTTCATTACACCTATTTTCTTTTAAAGAATGGAATTTCATAAAGGAATTACAACTATTTTTGCACTAATTTATAATTAGTCTAAATAAGTTTAGAATATGACTTTGGCTGATCTCTCACCCGGTGATAAGGCAATTATCACAAAAGTGAAAGGGCATGGTGCATTTCGTAAACGCATTCTTGAAATGGGTTTTGTTTCAGGCAAGGAAGTGGGTGTAATTCACCGTGCTCCGCTGATGGATCCTGTTGAATATAATGTAATGGGGTATAATGTTTCGCTGCGCAACAGCGAAGCCAGGCTCATTGAAGTCGTCACCGATGCCGGAGCTGCCGTCGAAGCGGGGCCGCAATCGAACGGCAGCATGGAAGGCGATTTGCTGATAAATGCAGCCCGCAAAAAAGGTAAAGTCATCAATGTGGCCTTTGTCGGCAACCCGAATTCAGGTAAAACAACCTTATTTAACCATGCTTCCGGCGCCCGCGAACGCGTTGGCAATTATTCGGGCGTTACCGTTGACGCCAAAGAAGCCCGATTCAGAAAAGGCGACTACATTTTTGTGGTCACCGACCTGCCCGGAACCTACTCCATCAGCGCCTACAGCCCCGAAGAGCTGTATGTTAGAGATCACATCACCGAATCATTTCCCGATGTGGTGGTAAACATCATCGACAGTTCAAACCTTGAACGCAATCTTTACCTTACCACCCAGCTCATCGACATGGATGTGAAGGTAGTGGGAGCGCTGAATATGTACGATGAACTTCAGCAGAGCGGAAACACGCTTGATTACCCCCAGCTCGGGAAGTTGCTGGGTATTCCGCTGGTACCTACGGTCGGCTCGAAGGGCAAGGGCGTAAACGAACTGCTCGACAAGATCATCGATGTGTATGAAGACCGCGACAAAACACGGAGGCACATCCACATAAATTACGGCAAAGTGGTTGAACCCGCCATTTCGCGGATTCAGTCACTGCTTCGTCAGCCAGGCAACTTCCACCTGCTCGACAACATATCCTCGCGTTTTATCGCCATCAAGCTGATTGAAAAGGACAGGGCAACGGAAGTGCTGATTGAATCACTGCACAATGCCGATGAAATCAACGCCGCGGTGGATGAGGAGATTACCCGCATCGAAACTGAAATAAAACAGGACACCGAAAGCCTGATCTCTGACTGCAAATATGGGTTTATTGCCGGTGCGCTGCGCGAAACCTTCACCCCGAATCCGGTTACCCAGCGCAAAAAGACCGAAATCATCGACACCATCATCACCCATAAACTCTGGGGGATTCCCATTTTTATCTTTCTGATGTGGCTGACCTTTTACGGCACCTTCAAGCTGGGCGAATATCCAATGGCCTGGATTGAAAGCCTGGTAGAGGTTACCTCTTCATGGCTTGAGGCTGCACTTCCGGACGGCATGCTGAAAGATCTCTTCATTCAGGGCATCATCGGCGGTGTGGGCGGCGTTATCGTATTCCTGCCCAACATTCTGCTTCTCTATCTCTTCATTTCGCTGATGGAAGATACCGGCTATATGGCCAGGGCGGTTTTCATCATGGATAAGGTAATGCACCGCATCGGGCTGCACGGCAAGTCGTTTATCCCGCTTCTGATGGGATTCGGCTGCAATGTTCCGGCCATTATGTCAACCAGAATCATCGAAAGCCGGCGTGACCGTCTCATCACCATGCTGATAAACCCGTTTATGTCGTGCAGTGCAAGGTTGCCGGTTTACATTCTCTTTATCAGCGCCTTTTTCGACAGCTATCAGGGCACCATTCTGTTTTCGATGTATGCCATTGGCGTTCTGATCGCAATCGGATCGGCACTATTATTTAAAAAGACATTCTTCAAACAGCCGGATGTGCCGTTTGTGATGGAACTGCCACCCTACCGCACTCCTACCCTGAGAGCCATATTGAAGCATATGTGGAACCGCGCCGAACAGTATCTGCGTAAGATAAGCGGTGTTATTTTAATCGCTTCCATCGTCATCTGGGCGCTGGGCTATTTCCCCCGCGAAACCGGAGAGGAGGATAAATATAAAAGCCGCATTGCTACCATCTCCGACAGTTATGCCAGACAGATCGTGCAGACACAGCAAACCCAAGAGATCATCGAGCAGATGAAAGCCGAAGAAGAAACGGAGATAGTGGCTGTGCTTCACGAAATGGAAAGTCACCGTCAGAAGAACTCCTACATCGGCCGCCTCGGCCAGTTTATCGAACCAGTTATGCGCCCGCTTGGCTTCGACTGGAAAATGAGTGTTGCTGTTCTTACCGGCGTGGCTGCAAAAGAGATAACCATTGGTACCCTGGGCGTGCTTTATCAGGTTGGCGACGATGCCGACGAACATTCGGTTTCACTCATCAACCGGATTCAGCAGCAAACCTATCAGGACGGGCCACGAAAAGGGCAAAAGGTATTTACACCGCTGGTAGCATTCAGCTTTATGTTGTTCATCCTCATCTACTTCCCCTGCATTGCGGTGATTGCCACCGTCCGGCGCGAGTCGGGGCACTGGAAGTGGGCGCTGTTTGTTGCCGTTTACACCACTACGCTGGCCTACATCGCCTCGCTCACCGTATTTCAGCTTGGCAGCCTATTGGGAATCGGAATATGAAAGATTTTTTAGGGCAACTCAACCAGGCACAGTTGTTCTACGGAACGATGCTTATGGCCGTTATTCTGATACGAATCCCCGGAATCGGCGTCTATTTCAGAACCCTGAATACGCTGCTTCATGAGAACGGCCATGCACTGGCGGCGCTGCTGCTGAAAGGCGAGGTTCAACGCATAGAACTGAAAAGCGACCTCTCGGGCAGCGCGCTTACCAAAACGCCGTCGAAAGGGAAAGCGGCGGTGGTGGCATTTACCGGTTATCCCTTTGCCATGGCGGGTGCCGCACTTTTAATAAGGCTCTCGCTCAAGGGGTACGAAACAGCCGGCCTGCTGATTCTTGCTTCGCTGGCACTGATAAATGCGATTTTCGTTGTGAGAAACACCTACGGCCTGGCCTGGCTGATTACCTTCGCAGCACTTATCCTGCTGGTAAACTGGCTGAAGCAGCCCCTGCTGACACAGGTGTTTTTCCTGGCAGTGAGCCAGATCGCCTTTGCCGAAGCGGTAATTTCGACACTGGTAATCCTCTACCTCGGGATGGTACAACCTAAAAAGGCAGGCGATGCCACCTTGCTGGCCAAACTTACCGGTATTCCGGCTGCAATTTGGGCGCTGCTGATTACCGGAGCATGTGCCGCAATTCTGTGGTACCTGGCACTGGGGTTCTTCCCCCCCGCCAAAACAACTTTTTTAACCAACAATTGTTAAACTACCATATAACTCAACCGTCATGGCAGAATATCAGGAAATAATAACCCTCATCATAGTAGGCATTGCAGCTTCCATTGCAGGCTACAAACTGTATGTAAAATTCACCAATCCCACCAAAAGTTGCGATAGCTGCGCCAGTTCCAGCAACTGCGGAGGCTGCCAGCTCCAGGATCTTAAAAAGGAGATTGAAGAAAACAAACGCAAAAAGGAGGCTGCCAATCAGCACTACCCTGCCGGATAGGATTGCGATTGAGATTAAATCGGTTGATTCCTTTGTATTTGAGTAAGAAGGCCTTAGTTTTTATATAAACAGATTCAGACAAGAACACCACAAAATTTATTTTTTAATACACTTGCATTATATACT
>LUZO01000095.1 GCA_001603685.1 Bacteroidales bacterium Bact_23 | reverse complement strand
GCAGCGTCAGATGTGTATAAGAGACAGACTCTTACCATAAATTCCTGAATAGCAAGGATGATATTATGTATATTTTGCATTCTTTAATATTTGGAATACGAAAATCAGTTCCCTTCCCCTTCCAAAACTTTCCTCCCCCCCTTCATATTTTTTGTATTTTTGACCCTGCACCCCTTTTAACCTAAACCATTGATTCCCAAAGATACCATACACAGCATTATGGATGCCGCCCGGATTGAGGAGGTGGTGGGCGATTTTGTCCAGTTGAAAAGGCGGGGTGTCAATCTGCTGGGGTTGTGTCCTTTTCATAACGAAAAGACGCCTTCGTTTACGGTTTCGCCGGCAAAGGGGATTTACAAGTGTTTTGGCTGCGGCAAGGCCGGCAATGCGGTGAATTTTGTGATGGAGCACGAGAAGTACTCCTATCCCGAGGCGCTGCGGTATCTGGCCAATAAATACGGTATTGAAATTGAGGAGCAGGAACCCGATCCTGAGGAGAAGCAGCTGGAAACCGACCGCGAAGGGCTGTTTAGCGTCAGCAACTTTGCACAGAAGTACTTTACGGACACGCTCTTCGAAACGGAAGAGGGAAAGGCGATCGGACTGAGCTATTTTCTGGAGCGGGGTTTCCGGGAGGATATTATCCGGAAGTTCCAGCTGGGGTTCTCGCCCACCGCCTGGGATGCATTTACCAATCATGCGCGGCAAAATGGCTATCCGGAGAAATACCTGGTAGATTCCGGCCTCTCCATCAGCAAGGATGGCAGGATGTACGACCGTTTCCGCGAGCGGGTGATGTTTCCCATCCACAACCTTACCGGAAAGGTCATCGGTTTTGGCGGCCGCATCCTCACTTCCGACAAGACAAAGCCCAAATATGTCAACTCGCCCGAGTCGGAGATATACAACAAATCGAAAAGCCTGTACGGGATATGGCTGGCACGCAACACCATTGTTTCGCGCGACAACTGCTTTCTGGTCGAGGGGTACACCGATGTCATCTCGCTGCATCAGTCGGGCATAGAGAATGTGGTCGCCTCATCGGGTACCTCCCTCACCACCGACCAGATCCGTCTGATCAGCCGGTACACCCGCAACATCACCATTCTGTACGACGGCGACACCGCCGGCATCAAGGCGTCATTCCGGGGCATTGACATGATTCTGGAACAGGGGATGAATGTAAAGGTGGTGCTATTTCCCGACGGCGAAGACCCCGACTCCTATTCGCGCAAGCACAGCTCATCCGAAGTGGAGGCGTTTCTGGCCACCGAAGCCAGCGACTTCATCACCTTCAAAACCACGCTGTTGCTGAGCGAAACAAAGAACGACCCCATCAAAAAGGCGGGGCTGGTTCACGACATCATCCAGACGATCAGCCTGATACCCGATCCCATAATCCGGCCGCTATACATCAGGGAGTGCTCCGAAATAATGGGCATCGCCGAGCAGACGCTGATGAACGAGCTGAACAAGCTGCTCAGAAAAAAGCGCTCGAAGGATGCGGCGGCTCCCGAAGAGCCGGAAGAGGCCACTCCCGACACATCCATAATCGCCCCGCCGCAGGAGCTGGCACCCGATATCACCGACTGTTCCGCTCAGGAGCGCGATCTGATCAGGGTGCTGATGCTTTACGGAACGCAAAAGTTCAATATTCCGGTTGAAACCGAAATCCCTGACCTGGTGGAATATTCCGCCATTTCGGTTGCCGAATATATCTGCAACGATCTGCGTGTCAATCAGATCACCTTCGATCTGCCGGTCCACCAGACAATATTTGATGCCTTTGCCAAGGGCGTTGATGAGGGTTCGCTGCCGGATGAGAAATATTTTACGATGCACAGCGATCCGGAGGTCACCCAACTTGCCATTGACCTGCTGAGTGTAAAATATGAGCTGAGCCCCGGCTGGGAGGAGATAAAGATCTATGTATCGGACGAAAGCGGCGATATCGGGAAGCTGTCGGAAAAAGCGGTATTATCGCTGGTTCACCGTAAGCTAAGGGCAATGATTCACCACAACCAGCGCGAAATGAAAGAACTCGACCACAACAGCGAATTATGGGTGGATCACCTTTCAAAGGATATTTTCCTGAAAAAGGCGCTGAATGAAATCAGCCGCAAGCTGGGGCGCATCCTCAACGGTTAAGTGATCAGGGCGCAGCACAAAACATTTCCGGCATTTGTTTGTTTGCAGGATATATCACAAAACCATAATCAAATGAAAAAAAATATCGGAAACACTGACAAGCTTGTCCGGCTGGTGCTTGCACTGGTCATTGCCCTGCTTTACTTCTTCAATCTGATCAGCGGAACCCTTGCCATTGTGCTTGGTATTGTCGCAGCGCTTCTGGTTCTCACAAGCCTGGTAAACTTCTGCCCCCTCTATCCTCTTTTGAAGATTTCGACGAATAAGAAAGAGGAGAAAAAGTAACTCTGTTCGCTTTGCAGCGAACAAATTTCCAAGGACTAAGTTCTAATTTCCAAATCGGAGATTAGCCTTTGCCACAGCGGATGATGATTTAATCGCCTTCAGCGGATGAAATTAGCTTCCGCTGAATTCCCTTCGATCGATTCCAGGATTCGCGTCCGCCGTGGCCAATTATTCATTATTCATTATCCATTATCCATTTCTCACAGCTTTCCTCCCAGCACTGCGGTTTTTTTAAACTGCCTGATCTTGCCATTCAGGTTAAATACCTCAATATGAATAATGTAAATCCCTATGGGCGCTTTATTCCGTTTGTCGGTAATGCCATCCCAGGTAAAGAGATTGCCGGTCCCGGCAGGCTCGTTCTTTACCAGCGTTCTGACCGGACGGCCGTTGCTGTCGAAAATGCGGATGGTAACCGAATAGCCGGGCTCTGAGAAATTGCAGGCGATGGTCAGGAGATCATTGTAGCCGTCGTTGTCGGGCGAGAAAATCTCGGGGGTGATTACAATCTCATCTTCCGCTTCGGGTGATTTCAGGAACTGCGAATTCTGGTAACCCGGCGTTGCAAATCCCACATTCTGCGAAGCCGAATGCCAGTTTCCGGGGTCGGAGGCTGGGCGGTTGTAGTTTATCCGCTCAAGCGAAACGCCGTCGGTGGTTGTCAGCAGTGCAAAGTGCATTTCGCTGCTGTACGAAAACTCATCCAGAATCAGGTCCCAGGGGGTAAGCAGCACCACCTTTCCCTGAGTGTTGGCATAGGCCGGGAAGGAGGGTATGGCCACAAATCCGCCGGGATTAGGGGTAAAATACTCCGATTTTACCAGCGAAGGATCTTTGGTCAGTACCAGATACTCCTCCGGAAACATCAGCCTGCCGTCGGGGGCGGTCTCCTTTACGGAAGTTACCTCTCCGGTAGCCTTGTCGCGCGTGGCGAGCCATATATTTTTCAGGTCGATGATCTTTTGGGATCGGTTGTAAATCTCCACAAACTCGGTTCCGGTGGCGCGTGGATCCGAAAGCACCTCATTGATGACAATATCCTCCTTTTCGGGAAGTGCGGGGATGGCAAAGCGCACCGAAAGCGGTGCCGTGGTCGCATTTCCGGCGCAATCGGCAATGCCGGCCTCAATCTCCAGCGTATAGACCACGCCTTCCTGAAAGTCGTTGCCAAACATCAGCCCCGCCGATTTGTAGGTTGGTGGGTAAAGGCTGACACTCAGCGGGTTGCCGATGCCCTGATCCACAAAGTATTTTGCCGGTGAGGCGATGCTCAGGCTGTCGGTTGACTCCGTAAAAAACACCCTTACCGATGAGGGGCCGGTAATGCTGATTTTCCCGATGCCGGGAGCGGTGGTGTCAGGGTTTGAGCCGTTTACGGAGTTGACCCTACCCGGCGTTCCTCCCGAGGGGTCGATGCTGGCGCGCCAGTTGCCGGCATCGCCGCAGGGGCTGGTGGGATCAATCATTTCGAGCGACCAGCCGCCGTTTTTTTTCACCGCATCGCGGTACCAGCCATCGGTATAGCTCACATGGTGAATCACCGCGCCCGTTTTATCGCGCAACACAAGGGTTCCGCCGGTATTGGGAATGCTCAGGCTCGTAAAACCCGCCACATCACCGTAAGGCTGAAGGTGCGGAACCGCTTCGTTTGAGCTGAGAATCAGAAAGGCTCCGGGTTCCAGGCTCTTTTTCGGCAGCACCCGTTTGGTGGTTCCTATGGATAACACCCAATCTTCCAGCTGAATGGGGAAGCCGCTGCGGTTGTGAATCTCCAGGTATTCGTAATTGGGAAGCCCAACGGGAGGGTCGGGATCGGCCATGATTTCGGTGATGATTACATCGAACGGCTGAACCGTGTAAAAGGCAAACGGACGGATGGCGGGCTGCATCACATTGCCCGCCAGGTCTTTCACATTGCCGGCGGTCAGATTGTAGGTTTTTCCCTGGCCGAAGCTCTGCCCGAAAAGCAGATGTACCAGCGATTTCTGTGTCATATCCCGGCCGGCGGCGATGGGATTTCCGATGCCCTGGTCAACCGAATAGTTGGATATGTCCGAAGCTGAAGTGCCATCCACCGTTTCGCTGAAATAAAGGTCAATCCGGTTCTCATCCGGCACATCCACCGAAACCAGTTCGGGCGGAACCTCATCCAGAATGGGCGAGCCGGCATAAATATCATCAAAATAAAACCGTTTCGAGTTGCTGCTTGTGTATTTGCAGTACACCCCGAAATGGGAGTAGCTAAGCCATACCGGATCCTCGCCGGTACACTCAAAATGATACTCGCCGCTCCCCGTGGCATCGGTAAAGATGGTCCACACCCCCTCCTCCGTTTTCTCGATGCGAAGCGCAATGGCAAACGATGAGGCAATCAGCCCGCCGGTGCCGCGGGTAATCAGGTACTCCACCGTTCCGCTCTGCCGGTACAGTTCTATGGCATCGTTCGAACCGCCCTCGCCCAGCTTCAGAAAATAACCGTTGAGCGGCTCTTTCAGGTTCTCCTGGTCGGCCACCAGATAGATGCGGGCATTGTTGTTGTCGCTGGGGCTGAAGTTGAGCCTCACCCACAACCGCCACTCAAGCAGCCCTTCGAGGTTCACCTCCGTTGACAGATAAGAGAGCCCCTCTCCGGTGGCGTTCAGTTGTAGTTGGCGGTCGGCATTCACGATGAAGTTGCCGGCATCGCCGCTCCACGAAGGGTTTGAGGTGAAATCGCCGTCGGAAAAGTCTTCAATAAGCTGGGCAAACAGAAGCGCCGGAGATAAAAACAGAAGAAGTAAGAACTGCCTCATGGGTTTTCCTGATTTTGGAGGTTAAAGGTAGGTAAATATCGGCTGAGGTGAGGTATAAATCGCGGCTTTTCTGAAAATTGGCGGCGCATCTCCGGAAACTTTCCTCAAAACTTCACAGTTCTCAATACGATGTAAGCGATTGATGTGATTGAATATCAAAGGGATATGGAAGATGATTATCATTATCTAAGCTTTATCTAACAGAGAATCAGGATATTAACGGATTTTTTAGCTGTTTTAAGGAAAAAATTAATCTGTTGTCCTTTCGGGGATGGTTCAGCACTGCCTGATTTTGGGTAATAAATCGTATTTTTGCCCCCCGGAAATCTGTTAGCAATTTTCCGCCGCATAAAATGAAGATCGCATTGGTTGGCGCCACCGGCCTGGTTGGCGAAGTTATGATAAAGGTACTGGAAGAAGGTCGTTACATTCCCTTAACCGCCATCACCGGTTTTATTCCCGCTGCCTCTGAGAAGTCGGTTGGTAAAGAGTTGGTTTTCAACAACCGGAAGTACAGGGTGGTTTCCGTTGCCGAAGCCATTGAGCAGCGTCCCGATATTGCGCTATTCTCCGCCGGTTCGGAAGCTTCGCTGCAGTATGCTCCGCTGTTTGCCCGGAATGGCACTTTCGTCATCGACAACTCCTCGGCCTGGCGTGCCACGGCTGATGTTCCGCTGGTGGTTCCCGAAGTGAACGGCCATACCGTTACCGGCAGCCAGAGGATCATCGCCAACCCGAACTGTTCAACCGTACAACTGGTTGCGGTTCTGGCGCCGCTGCACCGCATATACGGCATCCGCAGGGTGGTGGTATCTACCTATCAGAGCGTTACCGGCACCGGCAGCAAGGCGGTTCAGCAGCTTGAAAACGAGCGCAGGGGCATCAACGGAAGCCGCGCCTATCCGCATCCGATCGACCTGAACCTTTTCCCGCACGGCGGCACATTCCTGCCCAACGGCGATACCACCGAAGAGGCCAAACTGGTTACTGAATCGCGCAAGATCATGCAGTTCCCGGAGCTTAGGCTCACCTCAACCGTCGTCAGGGTGCCGGTTACAGGCGGCCACTCCGAAGCCGTGAACATCGAATTCGAAAAGCCGTTCAAACTCGATGAAATCAGTAAAATCATCTCCACATCAAAAGGGGTGGTACTTCAGGATGATACCGACCGCTGCGTTTATCCCATGCCCAGATATGCCGAAGGGCGCGACGAGATTTTCGTGGGCCGGGTGCGCCGCGACGAAACGGTTGAGAACGGGCTGAACCTGTGGATTGTGGCGGATAACCTGAGGAAAGGCGCTGCCACCAATGCGGTGCAGATTGCCGCAATGCTTCTGGAAAAGGAAATCGTAAAAATCTGAACGGAATCGTGGAAATCATCACCGACATCACCCATCCGATCAGGCTGAACAAGCCGGTGGTTACCATCGGCACCTTCGACGGGGTGCATGTGGGCCATCAGGAGATTCTCAGCAGGATGCTGGGCATCGCTTCAGGCCTGGGCAGCGACTCGGTGGTGGTAACTTTTCATCCGCACCCACGCATCGTTCTGGGGCACCATGTGTCGCTGCTCAGCACCCGCGACGAAAAGCGCGCCGCCTTTGAAAAGTCGGGCATCTCGCACCTGGTGGAGATCCCTTTCACCAAAGAGTTTTCGCGGCTTTCGCCCGAAGAGTTCGTCCGCAAAATTGCGGAAGCCATCAGACCCGTTACTCTGGTGATTGGCTACGACCACGGCTTCGGAAGGGGAAGGCGCGGAAACATCGAAGACCTCTATTGGTTTGGCAAGGAGTATGATTTCGAGGTGGTTAAGGTGGATGAGCTGGTGGTTGACAACCATCATGTCAGCTCTTCGGTTATCAGGTGGCTGCTGCAGGAGGGCGATGTAGCCGGAGCCGCCCATCTGCTGGGGCGAAGGTACTCACTTACCGGACAGGTAGTCAGAGGTAACCAGATCGGAAGGCTGATCGGATACCCCACCGCCAACCTTTACCTCGAAGATCCCAACAAACTGATTCCCTCCATGGGCGTTTACGCCTCGAAAGTGCTGATAAACGGGAAAGAGTACGGCGGAATGACCAACATTGGCATGCGGCCCACCATCAACGCCCACAAACTCACCTTCGAAACCAACATCTTCGATTTCGACCAGGATATTTACTACGAAACCATCACGGTGGAAATGGTAAAGCGCATCCGCAACGAGAAGAAGTTCGGCAACCTGGATATGTTGAAAGCCCAGCTGCAAACCGACTACGAAAGCGCACGCACCATCCTGAAGAATTCCGGTAATTAAAACTTTTCTTACCTCTTACTTCTTACTTCTTACCTCTTACTTCTTACCTCCTACTTCTTACTTCTTACCTCCGGCCTCTGCCTCCTACCTCTTCCTCACATAAACCCCGATATCCACCAGCCCAGGCGTGCCCACTTTTGGAATAAGATTTTCAAATTCAATGGAATAGGTACCGGCTTCGGTAAAGTAGAAACCCGGCCACAGCACCTCCTCCACATCCCACAGATCGCCGGCGACGCTGCCAATAAAATTGCCCTTATCATCCTTCAGGGCAATCTCCTTCTCGATGATGCGCTCCTCGCCCGAAGCGGTGGTAAGAATGATATTTACCGGAAGATTATCGTAGGGATACTGCGTTATATGCCTGATGGTGAATACGATATCACCCTCAACGCCCCCCTCCTTTATGGGGATTTCAAAGGTAACCTTATCAAAGCGGTCCCAGGTGTAATTATCGAATTTGTAATATTCCTGATAAATCCGGCCCGGGCGGCAGGCTGCGAACAGCATCAGCGGCAGCAGAAAAATAAAAACCCTTTTGTACATAATCAAACGGTTGTCTGTTTCCACAAAAGTACAAAAGAAGCGGATGAGTTTGTATTTTTGCAGGGTTCATAAACGATAAAGAGCTGGCGGATGGCTGGAAAAAAGAAGTTTTATGTGGTGTGGCACGGAAGGGAGCAGGGCATTTTCCGTTCGTGGGCCGAGTGTGAACGGCAGGTCAAGGGTTTTGAGGGAGCCAGGTACAAAGGCTATGAAACGGAAAGTGAAGCGGTTCAGGCTTTTGGTGCAGGCCCTCCGCCCTTTACCGCTAAGCCGGTGAAAAAGGCTTTGCCGAAAAGCGGCCGTCAGCCTATCATGGACAGCATCTCGGTGGATGCCGCCTGCTCGGGCAATCCCGGCGTGCTGGAATACCGCGGGGTGGTAACCGCCACCGGACAGCAGATCTTTCACCAGGGGCCTTTTCCCGAAGGAACGGTGAATATCGGCGAGTTCCTGGCCATTGTCCACGGACTGGCCTTTCTGAAGCAGCGCAACCTGAACATCCCCGTTTACAGTGACTCAAAAACGGCGCTGAAATGGCTGAAAGACAAAAAGGCAAACACCAAACTGCCTGTCAGCGACAAAAACCGGGAACTGATGACCTTGCTCCGGCGGGCCGAAAACTGGCTGCAGAACAATACCTGGGAGAATCCTGTCTTGAAGTGGGAAACAGAAACCTGGGGCGAAATTCCCGCCGATTTCGGAAGAAAATAGCATAAAAAAACCTCCGGCAATCACTGATGCAGGAGGTTTTTCGTACCCCGGGCCGGAATCGAACCGGCACGAGCTCTCGCTCATTGGTTTTTGAGACCAACGCGTCTACCTATTCCGCCACCGGGGCAAAAAGGTCTGCAAAGATAATATAAATTCAGTTATCTTATAACAACCAAATTTTCGAAATAATCCGGTATCTTCAAACTTTTCATTCCGCTGCGCCGGATTTCTTTTAACACCGCCACTGCGGATCCCTTTTTCCTTCCATCGTTTCCAGGCATAAAATATAAACCGCTCCTGAACACTATTTTCTTAATTTTGTTGCTCTGAAACATGAAACGGAAACTAACCACATCCCAATGTATAACAATCGCAAATCAACCATATACCTGCCCATCGCTTTTGCCCTTGTACTTATTGCCGGCTTCTTTCTCGGAGCGTCGCTGGTAAAGGTCTCGATGGTAAAAAAGGGCATCCTCTCCTCCATCCAGTCGCGCCGCTACGATCCGGTAAATGATGTCATCAGCTATATCGAGCGCGAGTATGTTGACAGCGTGGATGTGAACAACCTCCGCCAATCGGCCATTAAAGGGATACTTTCCGACCTCGATCCCCATTCGCAGTACATCTCTGCCGATGAATTCAACGAGGTGAACGATCCGCTGCTCGGCAATTTCGATGGTATCGGGGTGCAGTTTCGCATGGAAAACGACACGGTTTATATCATCAATACCGTTCCCGGCGGCCCTTCCGAAAAGGTTGGCATACTTGCCGGCGACCGCATTATTGAGGTGGGAGATAAAACAATTGCCGGGGTTAACATGCCGACTACCGAAGTGATGAAACTTCTGAAAGGGCCGCGGGGTACCAAAGTCAACATAGGCGTTTACAGGCGGGGGTATGATGAACTGATCAGATTTGACATCGTCCGCGATGTGATCCCCACCTACAGCATCGACATCTCCTTTATGCCCGAACCAGGAATCGGTTACATCAAGCTTTCCAAGTTCTCGGCAACCACCACCGACGAACTGACCAAAGCGCTTACCGAACTGAAAGACAGCGGCATGAAAAGTCTGATTCTGGATCTTCGGGGCAATTCGGGCGGCTATCTGCAAACGGCCATTACCGTTTCGGATCAATTCCTGTCCGATGGCAAACTGATCGTATATACCAGCGGTGTGAACAGGCCCAACCAGTATGCCAACGCAACAGCCAAAGGCCTTTTCGAGGATGGAAATCTGGTAGTGCTTATTGACGAAGGTTCTGCCTCTTCCAGCGAGATTGTCGCCGGCGCCATTCAGGATAACGACCGCGGCCTGATCATTGGAAGACGCTCATTCGGCAAGGGACTGGTTCAGGAGCAGCTATCGCTCCCCGACGGGTCGGCCATCAGACTCACGGTGGCACGCTACTACACCCCTACCGGAAGAAGCATTCAGAAACCATACAAAGCCGGCCATTCCGACGAATACCTGGCAGAACTTCACGAAAGAATGCTCAGCGGCGAATTTGAAAGCGCCGACAGCATCCATTTCAACGACTCACTCAGATACACCACCCCCGCAGGAAGAGTGGTTTATGGCGGTGGCGGAATTATGCCGGATATCTTTATCCCCCTTGAGAAAAACGAAAACTACCGCTATTTTAACGAACTGCTGGGAAGAGGGCTCGTATATCAGTTCTGCTTTGATTACACCGACCGGAACAGACCTGCCCTGAAGAAATACAGCAGCTTCAAAGAGTTTGACAATAATTTCAGAATTACCCCTGAAACCTTTAACAACTTTATCAGATTTGCCGAATTAAAAGGCGTTGCACCCAACAGCCAGGGCATTGCCTTTGCCCGGCACGAACTGGAAAACCTGATGAAAGCGCTAATTGCCAGAAACCTCTTCGATGAAAAGGGATTCTATCCCATCTACCTGAGAACCGACAAAACCTTCCTGCGTGCCGTGGAAGAAGCGAAAGCGGGAAGTAGGAAGTAATCCGCCACGGCGGAGATTAAAGTAAAAAGATAAAAGTAATCCGCCACGGCGGAGCATCACAAGGTGCTTCGAATCTTCAAATTCCTGCCGACAGGCGGGAGTCAAATGCGCCGCAAGGTGCTTCAAATTTTCATCCGCCGCGGCGGAGCGCCGCCAGGCGCGTCAAATTTTCAAATGTGCCGATAGGCACTTCAAATCCTGATCCGCCGCAGCGGACTCAAATCTACTCCACCGTCACACTCTTGGCCAGGTTTCTGGGCTGGTCAACATTGCAGCCGCGCATTACGGCGATGTGGTACGAGAGCAGTTGCAACGGAATGGTGGCAATCAGCGGAACCAGCATCTCTTCGGTTTCCGGAACTTCGATGATGTGGTCGGCAAGGGTTTTTACGGTTTCATCCCCTTCGGTTACAATGGCAATGATCTTTCCCTTGCGCGCCTTCACCTCCTGAATATTCGAAACCACCTTGTCGTAAGTGCCTTTGTTGGTGGCAATTACAATAACCGGCATCTCTTCGTCAATCAGGGCGATGGGGCCGTGCTTCATCTCGGCTGCGGGATAGCCCTCGGCATGGATATAGGAGATCTCCTTCAGCTTCAGCGCCCCTTCCATAGCGATTGGGTAGTTGTAGCCCCTGCCGAGATAGAGCGCATTGCGTGCGTTTTTATAGATACTGGCAATCTCGATTATCTTATCGTTTACCTTCAGCGCCTGTTCCACTTTCGAGGGGATGGCGTCGAGTTCGTGGATCAACTGGTTGAAGCGTGATTTTGAGATGGTTCCCTTGCTGTCGGCCAGCATCAGCGCCATCAGCGTAAGCAGGGTCACCTGTGCGGTGAATGCCTTTGTGGAGGCTACACCGATTTCAGGGCCGGCATGGGTGTACGATCCGGCATGGGTGGCGCGGGCAATGGAGGAGCCCACCACATTGCAGATGCCGATAATGGTCGCCCCCTTCGATTTGGCCAGCTCGATGGCCGCCAGGGTGTCGGCGGTTTCGCCCGACTGCGAAATGGCGATTACCACATCATCCTCATAAATCACCGGATTGCGGTAGCGGAACTCCGAAGCATACTCCACTTCAACCGGAATGCGGGCCAGCTCCTCGAAGAGGTACTCGCCTACCAGCCCGGCGTGCCACGAAGTGCCGCAGGCGATGATGATGATGCGGTGGGCATTCATCAGCTTTTGCTGGTAATCAATGATGCCGCCCAGCAACACGATGCCTTCGCGCGCCTTCAGGCGGCCACGCATGCTGTCGCGGATGGAGCGGGGCTGCTCATAAATCTCCTTCAGCATAAAGTGGTCGAAACCCTCCTTCTCCAAAGCGCTCAGATTGATCTCAAGCGTCTGAATATAAGGCGTTTTTTCGATGTTGGTGATGGTTTTGATCTTCAGCTCGTGGTTGCGGCGCAGCACGGCAATCTCCTCATCGTTCAGGTAAACCACATCGCGGGTATATTCAACGATGGGGGTGGCATCCGATGAAACAAAAAACTCATTTTCGCCAATGCCGATAACCAGCGGGCTTGCCTTGCGGGCGGCTATCAGGGTATCGGGATCGTTTTTGTCGATGATTACAATGGCATAGGCACCAACTACCTGGTTCAGTGCAATCTGCACCGCTTCGGGAAGACTCACCTTTTCGTTTGTCTGAATATCTTCAATCAGGTGAATCAGCACTTCGGTATCGGTTTCACTCTCGAAGTGAAATCCGCGGTTGATCAGCTCATTCTTCAGCGGAGCGTAGTTTTCGATGATGCCGTTGTGGATGATGGCCAGGTTCTTCGAATAGGAGAAGTGGGGGTGGGCATTCACATCGTTGGGTTCGCCGTGGGTTGCCCAGCGGGTATGGGCAATCCCGATGGTACCCCTGAGATCTTCATTCTTTACCAGCTCTTCAAGCGCAGCAACCTTGCCCTTGCTTTTGTAAAGCTTCAGGTCGCCGTTGAGAATCGCCACTCCCGCGCTGTCGTATCCACGGTATTCAAGCCGGTTAAGCCCTTTAATCAGAATGGGATAAGCTTCGCGTGAACCTATATAAGCTACTATTCCGCAC
>LUZO01000094.1 GCA_001603685.1 Bacteroidales bacterium Bact_23 | reverse complement strand
GCTTTTTGGCCGGGACATTTGACCTATGGAATTGAAACGATTGGTTTGTTGAATAATCCGGACTAAAGTAGGCCACCCAATCCGGAGCAAAGTAGGCCAGTTATTCTGGGGCAAAACATGCCAGTAAATGTAGCCATGTTTTGCTCAGGAATAGGCTGGCTTATTTTTTTTTATAAAATAAAATGACTGTCATTCCGGCAGAAAGTAGGCCACTTGCAAGTGATGAAAGTTGAGTTAAGTTTGGAGGAAATAATTCTTTCAACAATGGCTAATAAAACAATCACGATGATTAAACTTCGCAGGATACTACAACTTAAGGAACAAGGATTGTCAAACCGCGGGATAAGCTCTATGCTACAATTGTCCCGGCAAACAGTTGATGATTATGTAAATCGCCTAAAACAAGCTGGAATGAGCTTTAAAGAACTTGTTAAGCTCGATGATCAATTGCTTCAGGTACTGGCTTTTCAACAACGTGCGTCCGTTGTTTTAAACGACAAATACACTGATTTGCAAAACCGGTTGCCTGGTTTTGTCGAAGATCTGAAAAACCGTAAAACAACACGGGTAATATTATGGGAAGAATACAGGGAACAAGTACCAGAGGGGTATAGCCGCTCCCAGTTCTATGAGTATTTGAGCAGGTATTTGGAAAGCCGCAAAGCAGTGATGCACTTTGAGCATTCTCCAGGCGAGCTTATGGAATTTGATTTTGCCGGGGATCCGCTCAATTATGTAGACCTACATACCGGCGAGATTGTCAAATGTGCCGTATTGGTTTGCCGTTTACCCTGTTCAGGCTATACTTATATCGAAGCCCTGCCCTCACAACAACGAACATTCCTGATAGCTGCCCTTTGCCGGGCGTTAGAGTATTTTGGAGGGGTTCCGTATATGGTTCGCACTGACAACATGAAGCAGTTCGTAAAAAAGGCAAACCGTTACGAACCCACTTTTGATGAATATGCACAGCAATGGTCATTACACTACAACACCACCCTTACAGCTACCCGTGTAGCTAAGCCTCGAGATAAAGCCGGAGTTGAAAGCAGCGTAAATACTGCCTATTACCGGGTGTATGCCCCGCTTCGCAACGAGCACTTCCATTCCCTGACAGTATTAAATAAAGCCATTTTTGAGCAGACAGAGAAGCTAAACCGTGGCAACTACCAGGGTCGGGATTACAGTCGGTACGATAAGTTTGTAAGCTTGGAGCAACCTTTACTTCGTCCTTTACCGGAAAGGCCGTTTGTCCCCAAGTCAACCCGGTCGGCCAAAGTTGCCAGGAACTACCATGTAATGCTTGGCGAAGACCGTCATTTTTACAGCGTTCCATATCAATATATTGGAAAGCAGGTGAGCCTGGTTTACGATACCGAAAACGTGGAGATTTATATTGATTTACAGCGGATAGCTTCACATAAACGCAACTATCGTAAAAACGAGTACTCAACCATTGGTGAACACATGCCCTCTCATCACCGGCATTACATGTGGCAGCAGGGCTGGGACGAAGACTATTTTTTAAATGCCTCCTCCCTTGTCGGTGAAAACACACTGGCAGCCATGCGAATCATTCTTCAACAAAAGACTTTTGTCGAACAAACTTACCGCACTTGCAGAGGCACCTTATCCCTTGCTAAGAAATACGGTAATGAACGGCTTGAAGCGGCCTGTACAAGGGCATTGTTCTTCAATACCAAAATAACTTACGGCAGTTTGCACAGTATCCTGGACAAAAACCTGGACAAGCAACCTCTGCAAACTACCCTGGACTACAGTCTGCCCGAACATGACAACTTGCGGGGGGCTGATGCCTATGGCTGAACCCACATATCCACATCTTCTGTGCACCCCTTTTCCGCCGCCGGGGCCACATACAACCCTAAGTGCAAAAGGGGGCACAGAAGATGTGTCGGTAAAAATCCTCACTTTAATAATCCTTAAACCCAAATTACCATGATCAACACCAATGCAACATTAGACAAGCTTGAACAACTCAAGTTAAATGGTATGGCACAAGCCTACCGTAGCGCCCTGGCGCTTGCATCGCACGAACAACCCACCTCTCATGAGTTACTGGCCCGGCTGGTGGAAGCAGAAGGCCTGAGCAGGGCAGGACAGCGAACTCAGATGTACCTTAAACTCAGTAAACTACGCTATGATGCCGTTATTGAACAGGTACAATGCTCTCCCGCCCGCAATTTTACCCGCGATGAGCTGCTTTCTCTTGCTGATTGTAGTTTTATTGAACGAAGCGAAAACATCCTCATTACCGGTGCAACCGGGTGTGGCAAAAGCTACCTGGCATGTGCCCTGGGGCGACAGGCCTGTTCTCTGGGGTATAAGGTTTATTACCTGGGAATGAACAGGTTTATTGAACGCTTGATACTTGCCCGCCTCGATGGTTCATACATCAAACTGCTAAATCAACTCGAAAAGATACCACTAATCATTCTCGATGATTTTGGGCTTGCCCCGCTGGATCACAACACTAAACTAACATTGCTGCAACTACTTGAAGACAGGTACGGGAAAAGATCTACCATCATCACTTCGCAAATTCCTGTAAAATCATGGTATCAATATCTGGATGAACCAACTCTGGCCGATGCAATTATGGACAGATTGTCAGGTGCTGCCCATAGAATTGAATTAAAAGGAGAATCACTCCGCAAAAAAACAAAAGAATAAAATCACTATTTTTGCCATCTCACTGTTCATTGCTTAGTGGCCTACTTTCGACCGGAATCACTGGCCTAGTTTGTCCGGAATATTCACTCCGGTGCAGAAATTCCTTTATGAGTGTAAAGTCCTCCGGCAATTAGCCGTACAGCCATGGTCGCCGTGTATCCTGTTGTCCGTGCCATGGAGTGGATTCCACTCTCTTTATCATATCTGTCGAGCAGATTCCAGGTATAGCGTTGCCGTACACCATCCTTTACACCTTCGGTAATGATTTGCATAATCGTAAAGTCCTCTTCTCCCTCTTCGAGTTTCCATTTTGGAAAAAGCAGTTTAGAGGTAAATTCAAGCGGAGTGATCATAGCTCCATTAATATCTATGGGTTCTTTGCTAAAAAAGCCGGTTTCGCGCAATACGGCCATTTTCTCAATATGACCGGGATAACGAAGCGTCTTCTCAATCAAATAATCGCCTTTAATGGTGGTTGCCAGGGTGCGCAATCCGTCACTGTTAAATGCCTCCAGCGTTCCGATTCCCGGGAAATCCATCAGTTCAGGATCCGAAAGCGCTTCGCGGACAACCAACCGGCCGTTGTCAATATATCGTGCCGGCCTCGTATATTCCTCAATCACATCAATGGGCGAAAACACGGCCTTGTATTCATACGGCCATCTCCGTACCACCGGTAGGCCGCCTACATAAATAATCCCTTTTTCAAGCGTATCGAGCAGCGAAGCTCCGTAACCAATCAGCAAATTGCTCATTCCCGGAGCCACACCCATATCGCAAACCACTGTTACTCCGGCAGCTCTGGCTTTTGCATCAAGCGCAAACATATCCTCCGGAAAAAAGGCAATATCAACCACATCTTTTCCACATTCGATAAGGGTCTCCAGGGCGCGGAAGCCCATATGCCCCGGCACCGCACTGACTACCAGCTGAAAGCCATTCGCCAGGGCCGCCAGTTCCGCCTTATCGGCCACATTGGCTCTGATGGTGTTGATTCCGGGGATATCCTTCAGCGTTGAAAGCGCTTCAGGGTTGATATCCGCCGAGGTAACTTCAAATTCACCGTCGCGTGCCAGATCTTTGGCAATGGGTGCACCGACCAGGCCGGCGCCAAGCACCAGTATCTTCATAGCTTTCAGGTTTAGATTTGGGATTTAACGCTGCTTTTGCCGCTCAGCCGGATCAGCTCACGAACCTGGGTGACGAAAATTCCGAAAACAACCAGAAATATTCCGGTTATCTTCTGAACGGTAAAAACTTCATGAATTACAAAATATGCGGTAATTGCCGTAAAAACCGGTATCAGATTCCCGAAAATATTGGCTTTCACCATTCCCAGCCGTGCAATGGCCATGATAAAAAACAGATAAGCCAGGCACGATCCGAAAAACGCCAGTTGCAGCAGTGCCCTGATAACACGGTAATCGGGAACAACCGTAATGAATTTTGAAAAGTCAAATATCAGGAATACAGGCAGAAAATAGAGCGCGCCAATCAGGTTTTGCCACGACAGAATGGTAATGGCCGTGTATTTGCCTGACAGTCGCTTGATTACCATTGAATAAAGCACAGCCGAAAAAACAGCCATAAAAAGAAGCGCAATCCCCTGAGGTTCAGCGTTAAGGCTCAGATTGCGGTTTACCAGCATAATCACTATTCCCGCAAAGGAGATGAAAATTCCGGTCCAGGTAAAGGCGCCGGCTTTCTCTTTGGTAAACAGTATAGCTCCCAGCGAACTGAAAATCGGAAGCGTGGCTATGATGGTGGATGCAATGGTGGATGAAACATATTTAAGGCCGTAACTTTCACCGATAAAGTAAAAGAAAGGCTGGGTCAATGCCAGAAGAAAAAACCACTTCCAATCGCTTTTTTCAATGGGCCGGCTCTGTTTCGACAGCCGGATATACCCAAACAGCAACACCGACGACAACACCAGACGGATAAAGATAATGGTAACGGGCTCATAGAATTCGAGGGCGATCTTTGTCCACACAAAGGTCATCCCCCAGAAAAACATGGCCAGAACGGCAAACCCGTAGTATTTTAATTGATTATCTTTCAACTATTTACCGATTCGTTGAATCATTTTATTTGATATCCCAGGCAAATGTAAACCATTCGATGAGAACTACATAATGCCCGGCTTCCGATTTAACAGGTCAATTTGAAACCGCCTTTAGCTGATCATGGCGGTAAATTCATCCTCGCTGATAATCCTGATGCCAAGTTCTTCGGCCTTCCGTCTTTTTTCGGGGCCCATATTATCGCCGGCCACCACAAAATCGGTTTTCGACGAAACCGACCCCGTAACCTTTCCGCCATTCGCCTCGATGGCCGCCTTCAGCTCATCCCGTGAATAGCTGCTGAACACCCCGCTCACCACAAAATTCTTTCCGCCCAACAGGTTACTTTCAGAAACTTTCTCCCCACTCATTTCAAATTGCACGCCCATTGCCTTTAACCTTTCGATCATCTTCCTGTTGCCGGATTCAGCAAAGAAACCGAGGATGCTGCCGGCAATTTTTTCGCCAATCTCATCCACGGTAACCAGTTCCTCCTGAGTTGCCGCCGCCAGCCGTTCAATGCTGCGGTAATGGCGGGCAAGCTTTTTCGCAACCGTTTCTCCCACAAACCTGATTCCCAGGGCAAACAGCACCCTCTCAAACGGTACGGACTTTGAATTTTCGATGGCGGCAAGGATATTCTGAACCGTCTTCTCCCTGAAACTGATGCGTTTCTCTTTTCCATCCTCACCGGCAATTACCTTCTCCAATCCGAAAAGTTTATCATAGGTCAGGTCATACAAATCAGCCGCATCTTTAACCAGTCCGTTGTCATAAAGTACCTCTATCCGGCCCTCGCCCAGGCTTTCGATGTTCATCGCCTTACGGGCGATAAAGTGCAGCAGCTTACCCTTGATCTGCGGCGGGCAACCGGTTTCGTTCGGACAATACCAGGCCGCCTCCCCCTCGTTTCGTTTCAGCGCTGTACCGCACTCCGGGCAATGGGTAATAAAGCCTTCCGGGGAAGTTCCCGGCTTCCTTACGCTGTAATCCACCTGCGTAATTTTCGGAATGATGTCGCCGCCTTTTTCAATGAGCACCTCATCCCCCACGCGGATATCAAGCGCTGCCATTACATCGGCATTGTGCAGTGTAGCCCGCTTTACCGTTGATCCCGACAGAAAAACCGGCTCCAGGTTGGCAACCGGGGTTACCGCTCCGGTCCGCCCTACCTGATAATCAATGGACAAGAGGCGGGTACGCGCCTCCTCAGCCTTGAACTTATAGGCAATGGCCCATCTGGGCGATTTCGAGGTAAAACCAAGCTTTTCCTGCTGAGAAATAGAGTTTACCTTAAGTACCACCCCGTCAATATCGAAATTAAGCTGGCTTCTGTTCGCGCCGATGTCATTAATAAACTGAAACACTTCATCAATGCTTTTGCATTTGGCTTTGATGTCGCTCACCTTGAAACCCCATTTGCGCAACAGATTAAGCCTTTCGAAGTGGGTATTTCCAACCGGCTCATCCCCAAGCAGATAATAGACAAAGATATCGAGCGGCCTCCGGGCAACTTCAGCGGAATCCTGTGTTTTCAGCGTTCCAGCGGTGGCATTTCTGGGATTCGCAAACTGCTGTTCACCTTCCTCCTCGCGCTGGCTGTTCATTCGCCTGAATCCGGAGAGCGGCATGAATATCTCACCTCTGACCTCGAAATTTGCCGGGTAATCACCCGGAGCAAGCTTCAGGGGAACGGAATGTATCGTTTTCACATTCATGGTAACATCATCCCCGCGAACGCCGTCGCCGCGCGTAATGGCCTGTGCCAGTTCCCCGTTCCGATAAATAAGGCTGATCGAAACCCCGTCAATCTTCAGCTCACAGACATATTCGTACGGCTCGTTCAGCAGTTTTGAAACGCGGTTGTCGAAATCGCGCAATTCACCCTCCGAGTATGTATTATCAAGCGACAGCATGGGATACTGATGCGCTACGCTCACAAACTCACGGGTAACCCAGCCCCCTACCCTTTGGGTCGGACTATTCGGGCTGAGAAATTCAGGAAACTCCTTCTCCAAAGCCCCGAGCTCGTTCATAAGCCGGTCGAATTCATAATCGCTGATTACCGGGTCGGCAAGCTGATAATAGCGGTAGTTATGATCACTCAACTCTTCACTCAACTGCCGAATACGCTCACGGGCTTGCTGTTTATCCATAAAATGGGATTTATAATGTTCACAGCAAAAATAAGAAATCAATTCAGGTAAAAGCCATTTTCTTGTATCCTGACACGATTATTTAAATCAGAACAAATACAAGTTTTCATTCTAATTAAGTATTTTTATTT
>LUZO01000093.1 GCA_001603685.1 Bacteroidales bacterium Bact_23 | reverse complement strand
GAATATGAATGAACAGGGAAGCGGAGTCCTTCAAATGGCAGAGCTGGAAGGTCTTCCTTTAGAGCAACGAATTGAGAGGTTCTTCGAAGCCAACAGGGCTTTCTTCAATAGTGATGCCAAGAAAGCAACATTTCTTGAAGGGGTGCTGGCCCAAAATCTCCTTAACATCCAGTGGATGGACAAAAAAGCTACGCCCTTCCGAGCAAAGCTACGCGGATTGAAGATGAACGAAGCGCTGATAAAGAGGCTACTTCCAGAAATTCAGAACAAGTTGGATGAGTACGGGAAGAATTACTACCGAGACCTGGAGCAGATCATAGCAAACCATTTCGTTCTTTCCGGAGTCGACTGGAAAGAAGTAGATGACGAGCTGAGCTTCTATTTCGTTCTGGGAATGGATTTGCACAAGCTGTTTAAAAATGCAAGAGATGAAGTGGAAACGATTTAAGCGGAGGCATAAAAATGAGCGAGATCGTTAAGAACAGATCTGAGATGCTTTTCATCTACGACATAAGGGATGGAAACCCAAACGGTGATCCGCTGGACGAGAACAAGCCCAGGATCGACGAAGAGACGGGGATAAATCTGGTTACCGATGTGAGGATGAAGAGGACCATTAGAGACTATCTCCACGACTTCAAAAACCTTGAGATCTTCGTAAGAGAGATAGTCTACGATAAGCCAAACATGTACATTCAGGACGGAAAGAGACGGGCCAAGGACTTCGGAGAAGATCCAGAAAGAATTTTAAAAGAATGTATCGATTTGCGCCTATTCGGGGGAGTTATTCCGCTTAAAGGGGACTCGATAACGTACACCGGTCCGGTTCAATTCAAAATGGGCAGATCGCTTCATCGCGTCTCCATGAAACACATCAAGGGTACGGGAGCCTTTGCATCAAAGGAAGGTTCAAAGCAGGCGACCTTCCGAGAGGAAGATATCCTCCCATATTCTCTCATCCTCTTCTACGGCATAATAAACGAGAACGCTGCTAAGCATACTAAACTTTCAGACGAGGACGTAACGCTATTGCTGGAGGGCGTCTGGAACGGAACCAAGAGCTTGATATCCAGGACGAAGGTCGGGCAGGTTCCAAGGCTTCTCCTCAAGGTCAACTACAGCAAGGAGAACTATCACATCGGCGACCTTGACAGGATGGTGAAGCTGATAACCGAGATCCCCCATGAAAACATTCGTGACACCACAGATTTCCAGCTTGATATATCCGAACTTATTGGAAAGCTTACATCTGAGAAGGACTCGATCAAGGATATCGAGATATGCGCTGATGAGAGGATCAAGTTCAGCAAAGACGGCGTCAGTTTCCCAATGGAAGAATTGGCGAAAGCTACGGGCATCGCTATAAAACCGATAGCGTTCTGAGGTCCAAAATGCCGGATAGTGTAATGGTATTTGACGTGTGGGGGGACTACGCCCATTTCAGAAAGAATTACTCTACAAGTTCACCCCTCACTTACTCTTTCCCACCCAGAACCGCACTTTCTGGGCTGATCGGAGCAATAACAGGTTTGGATAAAACAGAATATTTCAGACGATTTTTTAAGGGCGATGCCAGTATCAGCTGCAAGATCCTTGCGCCTGTGAAAAAGGTGAGGATAGGGGAGAACCTGATCGACACCAAAAGCACAGGCTCGGTGAAGATGCATCTGATCAAGAACAGGACTCAGATCAGGTTCGAATTCGTCAAGGACCCAAAGTACAGAGTATACTTCTATCACGCTGATGAGCAATTTTATGAACTATTTAAATCCCTCCTTGCCAATCATAAATCTGTGTATACACCCTGTCTCGGACTTAGTCAGCTCATTTGCAACTTTGACTTTGTTGGGGAGTTCGGGATGGAACGATCTACGGAAGAATTCCAGACGATAGATAGTGTCGTTCCAGGAAAGTGTCTTCTTGAGCCGCCCGATTTCGAGGATGGGGGTGAATACTTTTCAGAGGTGATGCCATGCGAGATGGGTGAAGATCGGGAGGTGACAGACTACAGCGAGATCCTCTTTGAGAGGAATGGAAAGGCGATTAAGGCGAAGGCCAAAGAGCTTTGGGTGATGGAGAATGGCGAACGAATCGTATTCCTTTAAGCTTAAGTCTCATCCGGATAAGCTTCTTAAAACTCACCTGCAAAACGTCGGAACTCTATGCAGGCAAACGATCTCTGAGAAGGTCCTGAACATGGATGATTCGGACCTTCTGATGGACGCAGCTTACATCATCGGCGTTACTCATGATCTGGCGAAGGGGACGAGCTTTTTCCAGGAGTACATTACAGAAAAAGACGAAATGAAGAAAAAGTCCCTTAAGGCCAGAGATAACACGCATCACGGCTTGCTCTCCGCATTCTTCACTTATGCTGTGATGAAGGATTATCTGAGCCAGTCTGGCAGAAGTGGTGGACTGGCCGAATACTTGCCCATTATATCGTTTTTGGCTGTGAAAAGGCATCACGGAAACCTCTCAAACGCTTTGGACGAGATAAGCGAAGTGCACGCCGAAAGGGAGACGATTCTGAAGACGGCTGAAGAGCAGATAAATTCCATGGATCTGGTCGAGATCAAAGAGATCCTCTCGTTGCTCCTCACGGGAGAGATGAAAGACCTGAAAATTGATGTTGATACAATCAGAGATTATGTATTAAATGGCGCATCAAATGATATTGGTAGAAAGGATAAACAATTCATAAGAAGCTTGGGCAGCAAAGATGATCTCTATCCTTATTTCGTAACTCAATTTCTATATTCTGCCCTTTTGGATGCCGATAAGACCGATGCGGGGCTAGACAGCTTAAATCTTAAGCGGTTGGACCTGGCAGAGGATCTGGTTGATAGATATAGAGATGCACGCCATTTCTCAACAAACCTGGAAAACATCAACAGCCTCAGAAATCAGATCTACGAAGAGGCCATGGAGAGAGTCAAAAGCTGGAACCTCAACGATAAGATCCTCTCTCTGAACGTTCCCACGGGCACGGGAAAGACTCTGGCCTCGCTCTCGATGGCCTTGAAGCTCAGAGAGCGTTTGAACGACGAAAGAAAATTCAAGCCCAGAGTGATCTATGCATTGCCCTTCCTGAGCATAATCGATCAAAACTACGGCGTCTTTGAAGATGTCCTGAACCCTGGTGGAGAAGGGGTTGATTCTAGGCTGCTTCTAAAGCACCACCATCTGGCGGATGTGAAGTACAAGACCGAGGATAACGAGTTCGAGGTGGGCAAGAGCCGTTTGCTCCTGGAGGGCTGGAATTCCGAGATAATTGTGACCACGTTCTGGCAGCTCTTCAACACTCTCTTTTCCAACAGAAATCGACAGCTCAGGAAGTTCAACAAGCTTGCTAACTCCATATTGATCTTGGATGAGGTTCAGGCCGTCCCACACCAGTACTGGCAGCTGACTCACGATGCTTTGAAGCTTCTCTGCGATAAGTTCAACAGCTACGTCATATTCATCACTGCCACTCAGCCCCTAATCTTTGAAGAGGCGACGGGGGAGATCAGAGAGATCGCTCAGAAAAAAGATGAGTACTTCAGGGGCTTAAACAGAATTGAGTTGATACCGAAGATCGAGAATGCCCTAACACTCGACGAATTCAAAGCAATGCTGGAGAAGGACCTAATCGAGAAGAAGGAGAAGGATTTTCTGGTTGTCCTTAATACCATTGGATCTGCTCAAGAGGTTTATGCCTTCGTTCAAAGTTTGAGACTCGAGAACACGAAGGGTTTTTTCCTATCTACAAATGTCATCCCAAAGGAGAGGTTAAACAGGATAAATGAGATCAGGAACAGCGGAAGCGGAGAAACGAAGAAACCGACGAGGAAGGTCATCGTCAGCACACAGCTCATCGAAGCTGGCGTGGACATAGATGCAGATATAGTTTACAGAGATTTCGCGCCGCTTGACTCGATAAACCAGGTGGCGGGCAGATGCAACAGGAACTCTGCCAA
>LUZO01000092.1:1819-3117 GCA_001603685.1 Bacteroidales bacterium Bact_23 | reverse complement strand
CCAATAGATCGTGGACGACGTCGGACCTCTCGCTCCCGGCGACGAACTCTCCTGCGGCGTCTCCCGGGAGGCAGCCGTCGACTACATCAAGAATTTTATCGAAATGTCCGGCGGCGCAGAGGCCCGCCAGCTCCTCTGCCAGGCGGCGGCGGTCGGCCTCGGGGGTGGAGAAGTAGATGCGGCGGAAGAAAAAGAGGTGGTTTTCAAAGAGAGCAGTTTATCTTCGATGTTTAAGGAACTAACTAACAAATCCCTGTCGATCCTCCCCAGGATCGAGATCTTTGAGTATCTTCTCAACATTGGCCTTCAGAACCGGAAGATCTAGATTTGTCGTGTCCCAAACCTGGTCCAAATCGATCCCAAAATAGTGGTGGACGAGGACGTTTCGCATAGCTACGATGTCGAGCCATGGGATATCGGGATTTTCTCTTTGAAGGGAATCTGAAATATGGTTTGCGGCCTCACCTATTATCTGGAAGTGATAGACTATCCAGGTCTGGACGAGCTCATCTTCGAATAGGGCGTCCTTACCCTTCGATGCGTATCTCTCGATCTTTTCGATCGCTTCGAGGATATCGAGGAGAAGCTCCCGGTCTGACCTCAAAGGGGGACGGCCTCCTTCAAAACGCGGTCGCGAATCCGCTCCCTAAGGCCCCGTTCGCTCACCACGTCGACCTGTCGGCCCAGGAGCCCCTCCAGCTCTCGGGTCATGGCCGAGCTTTTTATGAGGGTGAAGCCCGGCAGAGGCTCCACCAGGAGGTCGAGGTCGCTTCTCTCGTCGGCCTCGCCCCGGGCGACGGAGCCGAATATTCGGACATTTCGGACCCCGTATTTCTCGGCTATGGCGAGGATCTCATCTCGGCGAGACCTCAAAAGTTCATCCAGCTTCATCGCCAACGTCCTATGTATCTGATTATATTTATACTTCCTTAAGCCCAAAGCCCGCGTCGATTCCGTACAAAGGAGCTCTGACGACCCCCCCTTCTCGATCCCGTCGTCCGACCGCCCGGCGCCGCAGCGCCGGGTGGCGCAAGCCACCCGCGAGGCCCCCAGAAGAACCCCCCTCCGCCACCGGCCCAGGTACAGAAAAGATATCACGAGAGGCTCCCCGCGACGATCTCGACCTCCTCATCGGTGAGGCCGTAGAGCCGATAAACGATCAGATCGATGAGCCGGTCTACCTCCCCGATCCGGAAAAGCAGCGGCCCGAGCTTCTCCATCGACGCCGAATACTCCCGCCGGAGGTCCTCGCCGAAGGCCCGGCGGCCGGGGTCGACGGCGAGCTTCCGCTTGTTCTT
>LUZO01000092.1:0-1810 GCA_001603685.1 Bacteroidales bacterium Bact_23 | reverse complement strand
CATCTCCTCGGCGAGGTGCGCCAATAGATCGTGGACGACGTCGGACCTCTCGCTCCCGGCGATCGGCTCTCCTGCGGCATCCTTCGGGAGGCAGCCGTCGACTACATCTAGAACTTTATCTAAATGTCCGGCGGCGCAGAAGGCCCAACAGCTCCTCCCCCTGGCGGCGGCGGTCGGCCTCGGGGGTGGAGAAGGAGATGCGGCGGATGAAAAAAATTAGGGAGCACCACAAAGCTTTCATATTATGAATTACTCAAAGAATATAGAGGTATGTTAAATGAGATTAAAGCAAATATTATCTCTGTTGATGTTGATGGTTTTTCCCATTGATGCAAGTGCTACGATCATAACAGTTGGGCCTCAGGGATGTGATTTTATCACGATCCAAGCTGGGGTCGACGCCTCTGAGGTAGGAGATATAGTGGAGGTCATTGCAGGCACATATTACGAGAATGTGAATATAAATAAACCTATAACACTTCGGGGTCTCGATATAAATGGCTCGCGACCAGTTGTGGATGCAAGGAAGCAAGGAAGTGCGATAAAGCTCAACTCTAATGATATTATCCTTGAAGGGTTTGTCGTGACGAATTCGGGTGCTCCACCCCAAGCCGGCGTCGAAGTGATGTCACATAATAACACCGTCAGGGATATCATCGCCAAAGGGTGTGAGTGGTGTGGCATATTTACCTACAAATCCAGTTATAACAACATTATAGATAATATCGCCAACTATAATTCTGTTGGCTTTGTTATCGAGCTTTCTGGAGACAATATCATCAAAAATAATACAGCCAACTACAATACTGTGGGCGTCAATCTCAGATATTCTGGGAATAACGTCGTATTTGAGAATAATGCCAACAACAACCAATGGTCCGGCATATCTCTTGAGGCATCGAGCAGTAACGAAATCGCACATAACTGCGCAAGTCATAACAACGATCATGGCATCCAACTAAAGAATTCGGATGATAATATTATTCACAACAATAATCTTGTCAATAATATGAAATCGGATGCTTATGACGATTCTGGAAACAACCAATGGGATGATGGAGCTGTTGGCAATTACTACAGTGATTTTCATAAGGCGTTTAACGGATGTAAAGACGCGAATGCCGATACCATCTGTGATTCGGCCTATGAAATTCCGGGAGGGTCTTTCCGCTCCCGCAGTTCAGACAGATACCCGTTGGCTACCAGCCCGTTAACATCCTTATGAGGGGAGTTCACCATCGAATCCCCCCCATACTGCACTCACCTTTATTCAATCTCGTCGTCCGACCGCCCATCGCCCCAGCGCCGGGCGGCGCAAGCAACCCAGAGTCCCCCAGAAGACCCCCCTCCGCCACCAGCCCCAGGACAGGAAGAGATCACGAGAGGCTCCCCTCGACGATCGCGACCTCCTCATCGGTGAGCCCGTAGAGCCGATACACCACCGCATCGATGAGCCGGTCGACCTCCCCGATCCGCAACAGCAGCGGCGCGAGCTTCTCCACCGACGCCGAATACTCTCGCCGGAGGTCCTCGCCGAAGGCCCGGCGGCCGGGGTCGACGGCGAGCTTCCGCTTGTTCTTCTTGAGGACGCCGAGAAGCTCGGAGAACTCGATCTCGTAGTAGGCCTGAACTTTCGTCTTGTTCGAGAGGTCGTCGACCCTGGCGCCACAAAACTCCTCCAGCCACGCCAGGAAGCCCTGGATCTCCTCCTGCTTCTCCCGATTCATCCGGATCATCTCCTCGGCGAGGTGCGCCAATAGATCGTGGACGACGTCGGACCTCTCGCTCCCGGCGACGAACTCTCCTGCGG
>LUZO01000091.1 GCA_001603685.1 Bacteroidales bacterium Bact_23 | reverse complement strand
GCCTGATTCTCACATAATTTAATCCGTTGATCTCCATCATTATACTACCAATGTAAATCTTTTTATTCAAAAGTAAGCTTTTTACAGTTTTTTTTCGTATATTCGTAAAACCATCAATTATTGAAATTGTTTAAATATATAAGTGTCGTAAGAACTCTTAAAATCTAAGCATTATGGAACCGCAGGATGAAAAAATCGTTGTCATTGCCCGACATTCAAACTCCAGGGCATTACTCTTGCAATCCAGGCTTGCTGCTGAAGGAATTGAATGTTTCCTATCGCATCAGAATCTGCTCCAGGGGGCTTTTTCATCAGGCGTGGAAATCAAGGTAAAAAGGTCGGATATGGAAAAGGCGCTCCGCCTGATTGAGGAATCGAAAAGTGAGCACGGTATACAGAAAGAGTCGGCTTTGAAATCATTGAAGAGCGTTCGCAGAATTCTTGTCCCCGTTGATTTCTCAGAAGCTTCAATGAAGGCATGTATTTTCGCCCTTAGCCTTGCAGCCAAGCTTAAGGCCGAAATCAAGCTGCTGCATGTCTATTTCAATCCGGTAATCGACATTGCCCCTTTCGATACCAGCCATGCCTATCAGATAAATCTTGTAAATTACCTGCACGAAGCCGAACAAAATGCAAGAAATCAGTTGCTTGAGCTTGTAAAAGACCTCAGGGCAAAGGCCAAAAAGAAAAAACTGGACACCAAGATTACCTACTCCATAACCAATGGCCTGGCCGCCGATGAGATTATTGAAAGAGGCAAGAAATTCAAACCGGGAATCATCATTATGGGGACCCGCGGTATCGGGCAGAAAACCAGGGGTTTCCTCGGAAGCGTTACCGCCAAGGTGATCGAGAAAACCGATATTCCGGTGCTTGCCATCCCCGAAAAATCCCGGTATACCGGCATCGAAAGCCTGAAAAACCTTCTATACGCCACCGATTTCGACGAATCGGACCATCTGGCCATGAGCAGGCTGGTAAACCTGCTGCACCCGTTCGACATCAGCCTTTATTGCGTTCATATCAGCATTGGAGTGCGCAAATCATGGCAAAAGGTGAAGATGGACAGCCTCAGGTATTTTATGGAGAAGGAGTACCCCAAATATCCGGTCAAATACGAGATTGTCGTCAGCGATGATATCATTAACGGGCTGGAAATGTATATGCGCAATCAGTCGATTGATGTGATTGCCCTGACCAACCACAACCGCGGCCTGCTGGCCAGGCTGTTTACGCCAAGCATCACCAAAATGCTGCTAGGAAGAATCAACAAGCCTCTGTTTATTTTCAAATCACCCCAAAAGTAGAAATTCACAGGACAGGATAAAAGGCATCTTCGATGTGGTGAACCCGTTTCATGGTATCGTTCAGTATCACTGAAATGATATCGAAACGGGTTTCCTTTTCGATGCCGTTCCTTTCGATATAGGCCTGTGCCGCCCTTACCAGAAACCGCTGCTTGGCCTTGTTCACAAACAATTCGGGCTCGCCAAAAGCCGGCGTGGCGCGGGTTTTTACCTCTACAATCACCAGATATTCGTTCGTTTCGGCAATGATGTCAATCTCATCCTTCCCGAACCGCCAGTTGGTGTCGCGAATGGTAAATCCCTTATCGCGGAGGTGTTTTGCGGCGATCTGCTCGCCGGCAACTCCCAGGTCGTTGTGTTCAGCCATAGATGTTTGCTTTTAGCATAAAAACCCACCCGTTTATCGTCCAAGCAGCAAATAATAGATAAGCCAGATAAGGCCAAAAAAGACGGTGATAAACAAAACCGGCTTGATCAGCCGCAGTAACGAACCCTTCTCGTCAACCGGAGACGAAAAGTCAAGGGTCGCCTGCTGATCGTTAACCTCCAGAATGGCCTCACGCCCCATAATAAGCGGCATGTTTTCCTTTATGTGGCCGGCAGGAAAACCGAACAGCACCGGATATTTGTACCCGGCAACCGCTTCGAGGATGATCTCTTCGGCGCTTTTTCCGTAAGGCACAGTATTGTCGTGCATATCCGTCATTCCGCCGACCACCAGCCCGGCAAGGCCCTCGAGCTTACCGCTGCGCTTCAGGTTCATCATCATCCGGTCGATGTGATAGAGGTATTCGTCCAGATCTTCGATAAACAGAATCTTATCGCGGGTATCGATGTCGGACCCGGTTCCGCTCAGGCTGTAAAGAATCGACAGGTTTCCGCCAACCACCACGCCGCGGGCACTCCCCCGCACCGATAACGGCGCCGGTTTCAGGCGGTATGCCGGACTGGCGCCACTCAGGGTCTCCAGCAGCCTTTTCACCGCATCATCGGCACTTCCATCCGCCGGAAAGTTCAGCGGCATGGTTGCATGCAGGGTTTCTATGCTGTAATGCCGGTGAATATGAGAATGCAGTACAGTGATGTCGCTGTAGCCCACAATCCATTTTGGATGCCTGAGGAATCCCGAGAAGTCGAGTTTGTCGATGATTCTTACGGTGCCATACCCTCCCCTTGCACAAACGATGGCCCGTATTCCGGGATCGTCAAGCATCTGCTGAAAATCGGCACGGCGCAATTCATCGCTCCCTGCAAACTGATTTTCAGCGGAATATAGATTCTTCCCGGGAATTACCACATAACCTTCCGATTCAAACAGGCGGATGGCCGGTTCTACCTCCGCAGGTGTGATTTTCCGCGCGGTGGCAACAATGCCGATCATGTCGCCCGGTTTCAGGGCTGGGGGTGTAATCATAATGCTCTGTTTTGCCATTTCAAAGATAAGGGAAATAGCCTGCCGATGGTCAAACGAAATTTAGAATCATTCTAAATGCTTTTGTTGCAGTGGGTTAAGCAGTGTTTGCTATTTTTGTTAAAAAGAAGCAATGATCAGTTGGAGTGATTTTGAAAAGGTTGAAATCCTGACGGGAACCATCTTAACGGCCGAGGAATTTCCGGAAGCCCGCAAGCCGGCCTGGAAGCTGACCATTGATTTCGGCGAAAGGGGGATTTTGAGATCGTCCGCTCAGATTACTACCTTATATAATAAGGAGGAACTTACCGGCAGGCAGGTGGTGGCAGTGGTTAACTTTCCGCCGAAGCAGATAGGGCCTGTTATGAGCGAGTGCCTGGTGCTGGGCGCTTACACCAAAACCGGCGAAGTGGTGCTGCTGCAGCCGGAACGCAGGATTGACAACGGATTACGCATTGGTTGAACCATTTTATAAAGAAACGAATAACCACAATTTAACTTCTAAACTTTATGGAAAAATCTATCAAAGGAACACTAACGGAAAAGAACCTGCTGAAGGCATTTGCAGGTGAGTCGCAGGCAGCAAGGCGCTATCGCCTGTTTGCAAAGAAGGCCCGCGAAGACGGATATGAGCAGATCGCTGCCTTTTTCTCCGAGACCGCCGATCAGGAAGATTCTCATTCACGCATGTTTTTCAAGTACCTCGAAGGCGGAATGGTTGAAATCACCGCATCGTATCCCGCCGGAATGGTAGGCACCACCGCCGAGAACCTGGAGGCTGCCGCCGAAGGCGAAAACGAAGAGTGGACCGTCCTCTATCCCGAATTTGCAAAAATCGCCGAGGAAGAGGGATTTAAAAGAATCGCCACCACCTTCAGGCTGATTGCCAGCATCGAGGTTGAGCACGAAAAACGCTACCTCAAACTGCTCGAAAACCTGAATAAGGAGAAGGTTTTTGAAAAGGAGGAAGACATTATCTGGGTTTGCCGCCACTGCGGATACCATTACAAAGGCAAAAAGGCGCTGAAAAACTGCCCCGCCTGCGAACACCCCCAGGCATACTTCGAAATGAAACAGGAGAACTACTAAGCTTTCGCTGACTCTGAATCAGGCAGGCATACTTCACCGTATGCCTGATTTTTTTATGCGGATTTCCTGCCTGCCTCAGCCGTTTCAGCAAGGCCGGAAAAAAGAACAATCGGCTTAAAATCATCTCCATCCAAAAAAACGGAATTTGCTAACCCGCATAACCCGCTTCAATTCATTATCTTTGCACCCTGTTAAAAAAATCCAGACAATGAACGACAATTCCGCAAAGAAATTCAAACGATACACCATAACCTCCGCACTTCCTTATGCCAACGGCCCCATCCACATCGGCCATCTGGCCGGGGTGTATGTGCCCGCCGATATTTATGTACGCTATCTGCGCTCCCTTGAGCGGGATGTCGTATTCATCGGCGGCTCCGACGAACACGGAGTACCCATCACCATAAAGGCACGCAATGAAGGGGTTACGCCACAGCAGATCGTGGATAAGTACCACAACATCATTAAAAAGTCGTTTGAAGAATTCGGAATTACTTTCGATATCTACAGCCGCACCTCCAATGCCATTCACCACGAAACGGCAGCTCAATTTTTTAAAACGCTGTACGACAAGGGTGAGTTTATCGAGAAGGTTTCGCAGCAGTATTACGATGAGGAGCATCAGACCTTCCTGGCCGACCGCTACATCACCGGTACCTGCCCGCACTGCGGTTTTGAGAAAGCTTACGGCGACCAGTGCGAGAACTGCGGCACCTCGCTGAATGCCACCGACCTGATCAGCCCGAAATCGGTGCTCAGCGGCAGCATTCCGGTAATGCGCGAAACCAAACACTGGTTTCTGCCGCTCGATAAATACGAGCCCTGGATGCGCCGGTGGATTCTGGAAGGCCACAAGGACGACTGGAAAACCAATGTTTACGGACAGTGCAAATCGTGGCTCGATCAGGGGCTGCAGCCGCGTGCCGTTACCCGCGACCTCGACTGGGGAGTAAAGGTTCCCCTGCCCGAAGCCGAAGGAAAAGTGCTGTATGTGTGGTTCGACGCACCCATAGGCTACATCTCGGCAACCCGCGAATGGGCGGAACAAACCGGAAAGGAGTGGGAACCATACTGGAAGTCAGACGATTCAAAACTCGTTCACTTCATCGGAAAAGACAACATCGTTTTCCATTGCATCGTATTTCCGGGAATGCTGAAGGCCGAAGGCTCGTACATCCTTCCCGACAATGTTCCCGCCAATGAGTTTCTGAATCTGGAAAACGACAAGATATCCACCTCGCGCAACTGGGCGGTGTGGCTGCATGAGTACCTCGAAGAGTTCCCCGGTAAACAGGATGTGCTGCGTTATGTACTTACCGCCAACGCTCCGGAAACCAAGGACAACGACTTCACCTGGCGCGATTTTCAGGCACGCAACAACAGCGAGCTGCTGGCCATTTTCGGCAACTTCATAAACCGCACCATGGTACTTACCCACAAATATTTCGGTGGCAGGGTACCGGCTATGGGCCCCGTGGATGACTACGACCGTGAGGTAACCGCCGCCATATCGGGCTTCCCCGACAGGATAAGCCGCAGTCTTGAGCTGTACCGCTTCCGCGAAGCGCTGAACGAACTGATGAATCTGGCACGCCTGGGCAACAAATACCTCACCGATACTGAACCCTGGAAGATCTTCAAGACAAATCCCGAAAAGGTTCAGACCATTCTGAACATTTCGCTGCAGATTTGCGCCAACCTGGCTATCCTTGGCGAACCCTTCCTGCCGTTCAGTGCGGCAAAGCTCAACCGAATGCTCAACCTCAGCGGCCTGATGTGGAAGGATGCCGGCTCAGCGGCAATCCTTACGGAAGGCCATCAGCTGAATCAGCCCGAACTGCTTTTCGAAAAGATAGAAGATGACGCCATAGAAGCACAGGTTCAGAAACTGCTGAATACCCGGAAGGCAAATGAGGCCGGCAACAGTGTGGCAAACCCGGCAAAGGATGAAATTTCATTCGATGACTTCGTAAAGGTGGACCTGCGTGTGGGCACCATCGTTGCCGCCGAAAGCGTTCCGAAAACAAAGAAACTGCTGAAGCTTACCGTTGACACCGGCCTCGGCAAACGCACCGTAGTTTCCGGAATTGCAGAATTCTTCAAGCCGGAAGAGATTACCGGCCGGCAGGTGGTAATTTTGCTGAATCTGGCGCCGCGCAGCCTCAAGGGCATTGAGTCGCAGGGGATGATTCTGATGGCCGAAGACCACGACGGCAGACTGGATTTTGTATCGCCGGCTACCGTTATGCGAAACGGCAGCGAGATCCGCTAACTTTTGCCGGAAGAGCCGCGGAGAACTCCGGAACTTGTTTTACTATTTTAAATCTTAAGCTTAAGATATGATTGTTGTGGATAACACCCTGAACTCCGATGACCTGTACAAGGTCTGTTTCGTTTGCGATCTGCAGCGTTGCAAAGGCGCCTGCTGTGTGGAAGGCGACGCCGGAGCACCCCTCGAAGAGGCCGAAATATCGGAACTAGAGGATAATATTGATTACATCAAACCATTTATGAGGCCCGAGGGAATTGAAATCATCGACGACCTGGGTGTTTTCGACTTTGATGTAACCGGCAATTATGTTACCCCCCTGATAAATGGCGCCGAATGTGCCTTTGTGGTATTTACCGAAGATGGCATTGCCTCATGTGCCATCGAAAAGGCGTGGGAAGCAGGAAAATCAGACTTCAGAAAGCCGGTTTCTTGCCACCTCTACCCGGTAAGAATCAGCAAATACAAGGATTTTGACGCGGTAAACTACCATGAATGGCACATCTGCAAACCCGCCCTCGAACTCGGAAAAAGGCTCGATGTACCGGTCTATGTCTTTCTGAAAGACTCTCTTATCCGTAAGTACGGTCAGCAGTGGTACGACAGGCTGTGCCGGGAGATAGAAAGCAAAAAGCTTGAGAAATAGACAATAAAAAATGGCTGCCGGATGACAGCCATTTTTTATTATCTCAAATCTCAGGGATTAAATCGTATCGATAACCTTGGCAGCGGCCTGTGCAGCCAGTTCCTTGTCGATGTGGAACATACCGGCCTTATCGTTGCCCACCAGTTTCAGCTTGTCGAGGATGGCGTTGGCAACACTCTCTTCTTCAACCTGCTCGCTGATGTACCACTGAAGGAAGTTCTCGGTTGAATAATCCTTCTCATTCATTGCCAGTTCATACAGTTTGTGGATTTCTGAAGTAACAAACTGCTCGTGTTTCAGCACCTGTTCGAAAATTTCGTGCAGGTTTTTAAAATCCGGAGTGGGTTTGTCGAGTTTCGACAGAATGGCATATCCGCCGCGGTCGTTAAGGTATTTTACGAATTTGAGCATGTGCATGCGCTCTTCGTCACTCTGTTTATAGAGCCACTCAGCGGCGCCGGGCAGTGCGTTTGTTTCGCACCACGAAGCCATTGCCATATAGATTCTGGATGAGTGCTCTTCGTTCATAATCTGAACATTAATCGCTTTTTCAAGATTCTTTGAAATCATAGTCTGTTGTTTTTTTAAATTTAATACTGAAACAGGCTGTACTCAGTCTGCTTACACATTCTTCAAGGCTTCGGCGCCGCCCACAATCTCAAGGATCTCCTTGGTAATGGCAGCCTGCCGTGCCTTGTTGTATGTGAGTCTCAGTTCCTTAAGCAATTCAGAGGCATTATCTGTTGCCTGCGACATTGCTGTCATTCTGGCTCCCAGTTCCGAGGCCCATGCATCGAGAAGCGCTTTGAAAAACTGAGTTTTCAATATGCGCGGGATCAGCTCTTCAAGGATCTCTTCCTTCGAAGGATCAAAGATGTATTCAATCTCTTCCTGTTCGGCGCCCGGTTGTTCATGTTCATACTCAACCGGAAGGAATTGTTCAACCTGGAGATTTTGCACTACGGCATTCTTAAACCTGTGATATATAAAAATCACCCGGTCATATTCGCCCGACACGAACAGTTGAATCAGGTCATCAGCCACTTCAACGGCCGATGCATAACTCAATCTGTCATAAAGCGAATCGTATGAAGCAACCACCTTTACAGGCGTTTTGGCAAAAAATTCAGTGCCTTTGCGCCCGATTGTAACCAGTGCGGGAGGCGTTTCCGTATTTGCTTCTTCAGCCAGAAGGCCGGCTGTCTGTTTGATTACATTGGAATTATATGCACCGCAAAGTCCTCTGTTCGAAGAAAATGCGACATATAAAATCCGGTTTGTTGCCCGCTCCTCTCCGTAAGCCGATTTTGCTCCGCCGGTAGCAGCAATCAGTTGCTGCAGCAGTTTCTTCTGTTCACCGGCAAAAGGCCTGAGTTGAAGAATACCGGCCTGAGCCCTGCGCAACTTCGAGGCGGCAACCATTTTCATGGCGCTGGTAATCTGCTGCGTTGACTTAACCGATGCAATCCTCGTTCTTACTTCTTTCAGACTCGGCATATCACTGTGTTTTATTTTTCTTCATACTTGCGGATCAGCTCCATAGCCACGGCTTCCAGCTCCTTCTCTATCTCGGGGGTGTACTCTCCCTTTCTCAGCTTTTCGAGCAATGCGGCGTGCGAATGTTCAAGTCTGAGTAGATAATCCGATTCGAATTTGCGAACCATATTCAGGGGAATTTTCTGCAAAAGTCCTCGCGATCCGCAATAGATGATGGCAATCTGCTGTTCAACCGGCATGGGTGAGTACTGCGGCTGTTTGAGGATTTCCACATTTCGTGCCCCCTTGTCGAGGATGGCTTTGGTAACCGAGTCGAGGTCGGAGCCGAATTTGGCGAAAGCCTCCATTTCGCGGTACTGTGCCTGGTCGAGTTTCAGGGTACCGGCCACTTTCTTCATCGGCTTGATCTGGGCGCTGCCCCCTACCCTCGATACCGAGATTCCCACATTGATCGCCGGCCTGATTCCGGAGTTGAACAGGTTGGTTTCAAGGAATATCTGTCCGTCGGTAATGGAAATTACGTTGGTGGGGATGTAAGCCGACACGTCGCCTGCCTGGGTTTCGATGATTGGCAATGCGGTGAGCGATCCGCCACCCTTAACCTTGCCTTTGAGGCAGGCGGGCAGGTCGTTCATTCCGGCGGCAATCTCATCTGAAGCGATGATTTTTGCAGCCCTTTCGAGCAGCCTTGAGTGGAGGTAGAAAACATCACCCGGATAGGCTTCGCGTCCCGGCGGGCGCCTGAGCAGCAGCGACACTTCGCGGTATGCAACTGCCTGTTTCGAAAGGTCGTCGTAGATGATCAGCGCCGGGCGTCCCGTATCGCGGAAGTACTCGCCGATGGCAGCTCCGGCAAACGGTGCATAGAACTGCATAGCGGCGGGGTCGCTGGCGGTGGCAACCACCACAACGGTATATTGCAGCGCTCCCTTTTCCTCGAGGGTCTTCACGATTCCGGCAACGGAGCTGCCCTTCTGGCCTATGGCCACATAGATGCAATATACGGGCTGCCCTTTGTCGAAGAATTCTTTCTGATTGATGATGGTATCAAGGGCGATGGCGGTCTTACCGGTCTGCCTGTCGCCAATGATCAGCTCGCGCTGTCCGCGGCCGATGGGAATCATGGCGTCGATGGCTTTAATTCCGGTTTGAAGCGGTTCACTAACCGGCTGCCTGAAAATAACACCGGGAGCCTTGCGCTCAAGGGGCATTTCAAACACCTCGCCGGTAATCGGGCCCTTGCCGTCGATGGGGTCGCCCACTGTGTTGATAACACGGCCGAGCATACCCTCACTCACCCTGATGGAGGTAATGGAACGGGTTCGTTTTACTTCGTCGCCTTCGTTGATACCGCTCTCTTCACCGAGCATTACAACACCCACATTGTCTTCCTCAAGGTTGAGTACAATGCCCTTGATGCCGGTCGATTCGAATTCAACCAGCTCACCGGCCTGCACATTATTAAGCCCGTATATTCTGGCAATTCCGTCGCCAACCTGTAATACAGTGCCCTTTTCATCAAGTTCCGCCTCTGACCTGAATCCGGCAAGCTGCTGCCTGAGTATTGCAGATACTTCTGCGGGTTTAATTTCTGCCATTTGGTATGTAATTTTTTAAATTTCCCTGATATATTCGTTTACACTGAATTCCTTACGGAGATTCTTCAGCTTTTTAATGATGCTGTCATCAAACACGGTATTATCGATTCTGACGATAACTCCGCCGATAATTGAAGGATCGACAGTTTCTTCAAGCAGAATGGTGGCACCGGTCTGTTCTTGGAGCAACTTCAGCAGTTCGCTGCGTACGCTCTCCTGCAGCGGAGCCGCCGATGTGATCTGCGCTCTTTTGATATTTTTGTTCTGCAGATACAGTTCTTCATACTGACCGGCAATCTGATACAGCAATGACTCGCGCCGGCGGCTGATGATGATTTCAATGTAGGTCATGGAGATTTTGGTGATCTTTTCACCGAAAATTCCCCGCATCACCGAAATCTTCTTATCTGCATTGATTACCGGACTCTTCAGCATCTGTCTGAAACCGGGATTCTCCTGGTGAACCTTACAGATAAGTTCCATATCGGCACGCACCTTATCGGCTTCGCCTCTTTCGAGTGCGAGGCTGAACAGCGCCTGTGCATAACGGATGCTTAAAATCGGATTGTTCATAAGGTTAATTCAGGTTGATTTCAGCAATCGACTTCTTTACAAACTCCAGTTGTTTATCGGGCTGCGAGAGTTCCTTCTGCAATACCTTTTCAGCAATTTCGATCGACAGGTGGGCAATCTGATTTTTCAGTTCGGTGATTGCCTCCATTTTCTCGAAATGTATCTTCTGACGGGCATTCTCGATAATCTGATTGGCTTCTTCGGTAGCACGCACGCGCGCCTCCTCGATCAGCTTCTCACGAATCTGCCTGGCATCCCTGATGAGTGCATCGCGCTCTTCTTCGGCCTCGCGTTTGAGCTGCTCGTTGCTGAACACAAGCTGTTTCATCTCTTCGCGCGCTTTTTCAGCCTCACCAAGCGATTGCTCTATGGATCTCTCCCTCTCCTGTAAAGCCCTCAGAACAGGCGGCCAGACAAACTTCCCCAGAATAAACATCAGTATCCCGAAAGAGAGTGTCATCCAGAAAATCAGACCCAGGCCCGGATTTACTAATTCCATAATTTTCCTTTTTTACAATTTTAATGAACAGCAGTAAAAACTACCGGCGCAACCAACCGTTGAACCGGTAGTTTAATCTGTTTGATTTTACAGAAACAGGATAAGCAGACACACTACGATTGCGAAGAAGGCAACACCCTCGATGAGAGCAGCCGATACAATCATACTCGACCTGATATCACCTGCAGCTTCCGGCTGACGGGCAATGGATTCGAGCGCTGCACGGCCGATGTTACCGATACCGAAAGCAGCAGCGATTGTAGCAATAGCGCCACCAAAAGCAGCAGCCATCCTTGCAAGGGGAGTCAGGTCTGTTGCTACCTGCATGAGAACTGATAAAATTGTCATAATTGATGAATTTAAGGATGAATTAGGGTTTATTTCCGAAATTAGTGTTCTTCTTCAACATGCTCATGCTCTTCCGTTGCCATGCCGAAATAGAGCGCCGACAACAGCGTGAACACATAAGCCTGGATAAAGG
>LUZO01000090.1 GCA_001603685.1 Bacteroidales bacterium Bact_23 | reverse complement strand
AGCGAATACTCACTAACATTTTCTCAAAACTGCTGTTATATTAAGTATGGAAAAGTTCAGTGCAAGACAAATTGAAATCATGGAAGCTGCTACCAACAGAATTGATGAGTACGGCATCCAGAATTTAACGATAAAAAACCTTGCTGCCGATGTAGATTTATCGGAGCCGGCTTTGTACAGGCATTTTGCGGGCAAAAATGAAATTCTGCTCAGCCTGATGACCTATTACACCGGTGAAATGAGAAGCCGCTTGTCGCAGATTGCTTCCGACCCGAATCAGCCGGCCGACAAGGAATTGATGTCAGTATTTGAATCGCAATACAGGGCTTTTGCAAAAAACCCCGCCATCGTCAGCATAACATTTTCAGAAAGCATCTTTCATTTCGATGAAAGGCTGAGCCAGAAAGTGGCTGACACCATGGAATTTATGCACAGGTTTGTATGTCGTAACATCATAAAGGGTCAGGAAACAGGCCTTTACAACAAAGAGATGGATGCATCCGTACTTGCCACCATAATACTGGGAGGCACACGGCTCACGATAATCAAATGGAAGCAATCGGGGCACAGCACCAGCCTGGTAAAGGATGGGAAAAAACTTACCGAAACTTTTTTAACCATGATAAAAAATCCAACAAATGAAAACTAAACAAATTCTTCTGGCGGTCCTTTTTCTGGGGCTTATCTTCACCGGTTGCAATTCCGGAACGCAAACATCCTCAAACCCTGATGATGCTGTAGAAACTGAGGAACATCACCATGCCGATCTTTCGGAAATGCTGAAACTCAACCACGGCGAAAAATGGATGGTTAATGATGAGATGAAACCTTATGTAATCAAGGCTTCCGAACTGCTGAACACCTATATCGAAAATGGAGGTACAGATTATGCCGGACTCGCCCGCCAGATGAAAGAGCAGAACAACCTGCTGATAAAAAGCTGCACCATGGAAGGAGAAAGCCATGATGAACTCCACAAGTGGCTGCACCCGCACATTGAGCTGGTTACTGCACTCGAAACCGCAAAAGACGAAACAGAAGCAAATAAACTGATTGCGGAACTGAAAGAATCATTCGAAACCTATAATGAATACTTTCAGTAGCCAATTTTAAACAATCAAAAACCAACAACCCTATGAAAACAGACAGGCATTACACACCTATTCACCGGATACTACACTGGCTGATTGCCCTGGCAATGCCTGTGCTGTTTATTACCGGTTTCCTCAGAATGAACTGGATGAACAAACACCACATTGTTTCAATCATCGAAAACAAAACGGAAAAATTTCAGCTCCCGGCTGAACAGATGGCCGATATTGCAAAAGCGATCCGGGAACCAATGTGGCAGTGGCACAAGTACTTTGCATTTGTTGTAACCTTGTCATTCCTTGCCCGCGTTGTTTATATGCTCATCAAAGGAATTCGTTTCCCCAATCCGCTGAAAACCGGCGTAACCGCGAAGGAAAGGCTTCAGGGATTTACTTATGTGCTTCTCTACTTTTTCATCGGGGTGAATGTTATCACCGGAATTATGATGCTTACAGGCATCGGCGGCGAACTGACAGAGGCAGCCGAAACCATTCATCAATTCGCCATTTACTGGTTCCCCGTTCTGATACTGATTCACCTTTCGGGAGTGGTAATTGCGGAGTTTACTACCAAAAAAGGAGTTGTCTCGAAAATGATAGGAGGTGAAGGATAACCTGATGGATTTGCCTGGAGGGGAGGCGCCGCTTATCAGCAATGAATTTATCGGCGGCCTCTTCTCCGGCAGACCCTGAAATGTGCCGGATCCTCAAAACATAATCCCACAATATGGTTACACACAGATTTTAAAAAAAGTAACAACCCTCAAATTTTTTTTGACCCATGAAGTTAGTTAATATTCACAAACTCGCAACCATCCTTATTCTTTTAACGACTCTCGGTTCGTTAAATGCACAGGAGGTCTGGACGCTGAACCAATGCATTGACAGCGCCCTGGTTTACAACAAGAACCTGCAAATGGGCAGGAACAATATTGCCATTGGCGAACAAAGGCATAAAGAAGCCACTGCCAGCCTGATTCCCAAAATTACCGTTAATGCCGATTATAAATACTTTTCCGAACTGCCGCATCAGCTGATGCCCTTGTCGGCATTCAATCCGGCGGCACCCGAATGGAAATTTCAGGAGGTACAGTTTGGCGTTCCCCACAACATCAATGCGAACATTATGCTGTCCATGCCTCTGTACAATCCACAGGTTTACGGAGCCATCAGCGCTACCGGAACCGCGCGGGAACTTACGGAGTTGCAATACCTTAAAACTGAAGAACAGGTGTATCAGGAAATCACAACCATTTATTACAACGCCCGGATTCTTCATCACCAACTGACATTTATCGACAGCAATCTTGTAAATACCAGAAAACTGCTAAAGAGTACTGAGCTGCTTCACGCTCAGCTTCTTGCAAAAAGCACGGATGTAAACAAGGTAAAACTTCAGGAAGAGCAGCTGAAAACAATGCGCGAAACCGTAAGCAGCAAATCAGACCTTGCGCTTAGCGCTTTGAAACTTGCCGTAGGACTGCCACCAGATAAGGAAATAGCCATTGACCCTGAAATCAGGTTTGAGCTTTTGCCCGAATATCAGGTTTCTCCGACTCTGGATTTCCGGATTGCAGGTTTGCAGAGAACACTATTGCAAAGCGAGCTGAAGACGCTAAACAGAACAAGGTTTCTGCCATCCGTAGGCCTGGTCGCTTCGTACGGTACTACCGGATTTGGCTATGATAAAAAACCAAACGAGTTTCTCGATTTCTACGAAGTAAGTTTTGCAGGCATTCAACTGAATTACCCCCTGTTTAACGGCTTGGTAACTCACCGGAAAGTAAAGCAGAAAAAAATAGAGCTGAGTAACAATGAGTTGCAAACCTCTCTTATAGCCGACCGCGACCGTTCGCAGATTGAAAATGCCAGACAACAGCAGTCGGTGGCCCGCAAATCGGTGAGCGATTCGGACGAACAGATAAAACTGGCACAGGCTATTTACGACCAGACCATTCTCCAGCAAAAACAGGGGATTGCAAGCCTGACGGATGTTCTGCTGGCCGACAACGCATTGATGCAGGCTCAGCAGAATTATCTCACTTCGGTAACAGACTATCTGAAAGCCGATCTGGAATTGAGGAAACTAACAGGAAACATGACGACCAAAAAATAAAACAACAATGAAAACAAAAAAGTCAATTTCAAAAAAAACCATACTCATCATGGTTGGATTTATCCTTATCGCAGCAGTAGCCGTAAAGCTGATAAACAACAGGACGAAAACCCTGAGCAAAGTCTATACTTACGACAAGGATCAGCCGGTAAGTGTGCAGGCCATAACCCTGAAAAACGACTATGTGAGTTCAGCCGATATGTTCGCCGGCACTTTTGAACCGGTTCGTGAAACCAAAGTAAGCGCCGAGATACAGGGAAAAATAAACATCATGTTTGTTGACCTTGGCAGTTATGTTACCAAAGGACAGCCGCTGGTACAGCTTGACAACTCGCTGCTGAAACTGCAATTGCAGGCAACAGAGGTGCAGATTGAAGGACTGCAGGACGATGTAAACCGCTATACCATTCTTGCCGGAGCCGATGCCATACAGGGTGTTCAGCTTGAAAAAGCAAGTTTAGGCCTGAAATCGGCACAGATTCAGAAGGCAACCTTACAGGAGCAAATAAATAAAACCACCATAAGAGCGCCGTTCAGCGGAGTGGTTACCGCCAGGTTTAACGAAGAAGGAGCATTTGCAGCACCGGGGATGCCTCTTCTTCAGATAACCGATATTTCAGAATTGAAATTTACCATTCAGGTTGGAGAAAAGGATCTGGCAAGGTTTACCCCGAACAACCTCTACCCCGTTACCGCCGATACATACGCAGAAGTGCCATTGCATGGAAGGGTGGTCATGATAGGGAGCAAGGCGAATATGGGAAACAGTTTTCCGGTGCAGTTCCTGGTCAGGAACACTACGGATAGCAAAATCAAATCCGGTATGTTTGGGAAAGCCTACCTGAATGAAACATCTTCTGAAAAGGGGATTCTGATTCCAACCTCCTCCATAACAGGCAGTCAAAACCAGGCGAAAGTATATGTGGTTCGCGACGGCAAGGCTGTTCTGCAAAACATTACGGTATCGAAAAGCCTCGAAAACAGCTCTGTGGTAAGCAGCGGCCTTAACGAAGGCGATGTTCTGATTACGCAGGGCCTGATCAATCTGTTTGAAGGCGCCAATGTAAAAATCAAATAAAAACCCGGCAAAACATGAATATTACAGAAATATCAATCAAAAGGCCTTCGCTGATTATCGTACTTTTCAGCGTATTTGCCCTGTTGGGAGTAATCGGGTTCAACAACCTGAGCTATGAGCTTATGCCCGATTTCAATCAGCCGGTAGTGGTGATCCGAACCATTTATCCGGGTGCTGAGCCCAACGAAGTGGAGACTTCCGTTTCCAGAAAAATCGAAGATGCCCTTTCAAACCTTGAAGGGGTGGACTACCTGGTCACAAAGTCGTTACCCAACGCCTCGGTAATTATTGCCAACCTCAAGTACGGCACCGATCTCGACCAGGCAATGCAGGATGCCCAGCGCTACATTGATAACATCCGCAAGGATTTACCCAAAGATGTGCTGAATCCGGTAATGAGCAAGGTATCGCCAAACGACCTGCCAATTATGTCGGTGAGTGCAACAAGCAACCTGCCGGCTACCGAATTCTATCAGAAGATGAAGGACGATTACCTTCCGCAGATACAGCAGTTGAAAGGAGTGGCCGAGATTACAATACTGGGTGGCGAAGAGCGCGAAGTACAGGTAAAAGTGGACAAAGACAAACTGAAACTCTATAAGGTATCACTATATCAGGTAGTTGAAGCGATAAACCGTTCGGGGATCGACCTGCCGGCAGGAAATATCAAGACCGATATTGAGAGCAGCTCGGTAAGGCTGGTAGGAAAATTTGAAACCATTGACAACATCAGGAATGTGCAGGTAGCCATGCCGGTACCGGGCAGCCCGGTTTATGTCAAGGATGTGGCTGAGGTAAGCGATGCCATCCGGGAAATCAGCTCGGTAAGCAGATACAACGGCAACAATGGCATCGGATTGCTGATTAAAAAGCAGGGGGATGCAAATGCGGTAGATGTTTCAAGGCTGATCAGGGATAAGTTCCTTGAAATTGAAGGCAGCAATGCCGAAGCCGGAGTACAGTTTGTAGTCACCGACGACAGTACCGACAACACCATTGCTGCCGTAAACTCGGTGGTGGTTGACCTGATTCTGGCAGTAATTCTGGTATCGCTTGTTATGCTGCTGTTCCTCAGAAGCCTGCGAAATTCGCTGATCGTTGCCATTGCCATCCCAACCTCGCTGGTTACCGCATTTGCCATGATGTGGCTGCTCGGCTATACCCTGAATCTGATGACCCTGCTGGCGATGTCGCTGGTAATCGGGGTGCTGGTTGATGATGCCACCGTAGTACTCGAAAACATCCAGCGACATCTGGATATGGGAAAGGAGAAGCGGAAAGCTGCAATGGACGGGCGAATGGAAATCGGTTTCTCGGCAGTCTCCATCACCCTGGTCGATGTGGTGGTTTTTGTACCCATCCTTTTCCTTCAGGTGTTTGTGGCCGATATGCTGAAACAATTCTCTATGGTGGTTATCACCACAGTACTTACCAGTCTGCTGGTCGGATTTACCCTTACTCCGTGGCTCGCATCAAGAATCGGAAAGAAAGATGACCTGAAACCCAATAATATCTTCAACCGGTTTCTGCTCTGGTTTGAGCATCAGCTCGACAGGTTTATTCAGATGTATGGTCGCCAGCTTGATTGGGTTTTAAGCCATAAACTCATTTTTACCGGAGTTCTGATTTTATTATTTGCCGGAACCGTGGGTATGATGCGGCTTGGCATTGTAGGCAAAGAGCTTATCGCGACAGGCGATCAGGGAAAATTCAGAATGGCGCTGGAGTTTGATAAAAGCACCTCACTTCAGAAGAATAATCAGACTTCGGAGGAGATTGAGCGCTACATACTTCAGCAACCTGAGGTGGCAACCCTGTTCAGCAATGTGGGCGGCCCGAGTACGGGTATCGGCAGTCTGGGTGTTGGTTCGGCAAACAAAACCGAATTTACCATACAGTTGAAACCGCCCGGCGAGATAAAAGGCCTATCAACGGAAACCTTTATGCGAAAACTCCGCGACGATCTGCAGAATAACTATCCCGGCATCAACTTTTCGATAACTGCACTTGGACTTGTACCGCGGACAGCACCTATCGAAATCACTTTCAGCGGAAGCAATACGGAACAGGTAATGCAAACGGCCCGTCATTACCAATCGGTTATCGAAGGGATTCCGGGTGCGGATAATGTTCGCCTTTCGGTTGAGGAAGGCAGTCCGGAGCTGCAGGTTATTCCCGATAAGGATAAAATGCAGAGGCTGGGCCTCACTACCGCCTATGTTGGCTTAAACCTGCGTACTGCCTTTACCGGAAACGACGATGCCACATTCACCGAAAACGGAACGGAGTACCCCGTAAGGATATGGCTCGATGAGTTTGACCGGCGCAACTACGATAATGTTGAACAGCTAAACATCATCAATCCGATGGGAATGCCGGTTGAGTTGTCGCAGTTTGCAACGATTGAGCGCGACAATTCGCCCTCGCTGCTCGAAAGGCTTGACCGCCAGCCGGCCGTTACCCTCACCGCCGAAGCGCTGGGCAGGCCGTCGGGGAATGTAGCGGACGATGTAGTTGAGTATGTTAAAAACAACCCGCTGCCCGAAGGAATACAGATGACCTGGGGAAGCGATATCAAAATGCAGAACGACAGCTTCGGTGCACTTGGTTCGGTTCTGCTGATATCATTCATTCTTATTTATCTGATTATGGTTGCACTTTACGATAGTTACATCTATCCTTTTGTAGCCCTTTTCGGTATTCCGGTTGCTGCCATTGGCGCATTTCTCGCCCTGAACCTCTCGCTGAGCAACCTGAGCGTATTCTCATTGCTGGGGTTGATTATGCTGATGGGATTGGTAACCAAAAACTCAATTCTGATCGTGGACTTCACAAACCAGATGAAAGCCGGCGGCATGCACTACCGCGATGCTTTGATTCAGGCCAGCAAGGGCCGTATGCGCCCCATTCTGATGACCACCCTCTCCATGGCAATAGGCATGCTGCCGATTGCGCTCGGAACAGGAACTGCCGCTGAATGGAAGAATGGCCTCGCCTGGGTAATTATCGGCGGACTGTTGTCGTCGCTTGCCCTTACGGTTTATCTGGTACCTATGGTCTATTATGTTGTGGACCGGATCAAGGAGAAGTTTGGCTCACAGAAAAAAGTAGCAATTGCCGTCGAAATTCAATAGTGCGGCTCACTGCTCTGTTTTCAGCCGCAACAATCAATAACCCGGAATAAAACCGATGGAACAGTTCCACAAACCGGATTAATACAGCGTGATAATGAAACGGAATGATAAAAAAGATCTGAAATCAGCGATTGAAGCCACTGAGCTGCAATTCAACGCCGAAATTGCAGGCAGCGAACGCCTCAGGGTTCTCATTCTGATTGGAGCGCTTGGGCTTGAGGCGATACTGCTGATGGTTATCTATTTCTTCTACCGTCAGCAGTATCTCAGGCTTTTTAAGACCGATCTGGCTTTTTATGCAATCCTGATTTTCATTATCCTTATTGCACTCTACGGAATGGCTGCAAGATATTTTCTTGAGAAGAAAATGCATACCTTCTTTCACCACCGGAGCGTACTTGGCTATCTGAATGTGTTCTCAGAGATTACCCTGCTTAGCGGACTGTTTGTTTTCATTGTTGAATACTCCGGACAGCCGGCCATACTTCAGGCACCTGCTTCACTTACTTATTTTCTCTTCATCATTCTCTCAACACTACGGCTTGATTTCAGGCTATCTGTCTTTACCGGTACTCTGGCAGCACTGGAATATGTAGCGGTTTCTGTTTACTATTCATCAGAATCGGTCAATGCGCTTTCCGGTGGTTTTTACAATTATCTGACCGGTATGCAATACCTGGGGCAGGGAGTGCTGCTTCTTGTTTCAGGTGTTGCCGCCGGATTTGTAGCTGATCTGATCAAAAAGAAGATTCTGGCATCATGGAAAAACATCAGGGACAAAAATGAAATAATAGCCTTGTTCGGCCAGCAGATTTCACCGCAAATAGCCGACAGCATATTGCAAAATCGCGACAAGCTGACCGGTTCGCGCAAAAATGTTTGCGTAATGTTTCTCGATATCAGAGGCTTCACACCTTTCGTTGAATCACACCGACCCGAAGAGGTGGTAACATATCTGAACACCCTGTTCCATTTTATGATTGATAGTGTGATGGAGAATGACGGCGCCATCAATCAGTTTCTGGGCGACGGGTTTATGGCAACATTCGGCGCTCCGCTCTCCGAAGGCAACATCTCGCAGAAAGCGGTTTCGGCATCCATTGATATCATTCAAAAAATCAGGGAACTGAACCATTCCGGCGAAATACCCCACACCAGAATTGGCATCGGGCTGCACTACGGAGAGGCCATCGTAGGAAACATTGGCTCGGCAGTCCGCAAACAATATTCCATTACCGGAAATGTGGTGGTTATGGCCTCGCGCATCGAACAACTGAATAAGTTGTGGCACACGCAGTTAATCATTTCAGAGGAGGTTTACCGTGAACTGGATGAAGATATCCGCTCAGCATTTCTGTTGCAGAAACCGGTTCAGTTGAAAGGGATGAATCAACCCGCCACTTTATATGTACTGAACGAAAATAATTAATCACAATTTAAACACAAACCGGAATGAAAATCGAAAGTTCCCTTTTAGAAAAAATCGAAAGGTTCGTTCTTGACCTTTTGAAGGATGAAAGTCCGAAAATCTATTTGTATCACACACCGGGTCACACAACGGAGGTCGTGAGCAATGCCGTTCACATAGGCCATCAGGAAAATCTGACCGAAGAGGAGATGAACATTCTGCTCGCGGCCGCCTGGTTTCATGATGTCGGATACCTGAAAACCTACTATGGCCATGAAATTGAAAGTGCTGAAATAGCTGATATTTTTCTCAAGCAAAACGGTGTGGATGCCAACACAAGGGATATTGTTTTTGAGACCATCATGGCAACCACTTTTCCGCATTCACCCATCACAAGAGTTGCAAAAGTGCTTTGCGATGCTGACTTCATGCATCTTGGGAAGCCCAATTACTTCGAGAAAGCAGAAGCGCTGAGGCAGGAGTTAAACAATGTAAGTGTCCGGAAAACAAAAAGGGCTGAATTTGAGCAAAACTCTCTGAAGATGTTTGAGCAGCACCAATGGCACACCGAATACTGCAAAAACACGCTTGAAAAGGTAAAAAAGAAGAATATGGAAAAGCTGAAAGAACAGATCGCGAGCCGCAATACAACCAAAAAGGACGACTCCAAACCAAAGTCCTATTCGAGAGGGGTGGACTCCATGTACCGGCTAACGGCCCGCAACCAGATAAATCTGAGCAGAATTGCCGATAACAAATCGAATATTCTGATTTCGCTGAACGGCATTCTGATCTCGCTGGCGCTTGCCACCCTGGTCAGTAAATTCAGGGAAGAGTCGGCCATAATCCTTCCAACAACTATATTCATCCTTTCCAGCCTGGCCACCATTATTCTGGCTACACTTTCAACCCGTCCCAACATCTCATCGGGGAAATTCACCAGAGAGGATATCAAGCAAAAAAAGGTCAACCTTCTGTTCTTCGGGAACTTCTACAACATGGACCTTGAAGATTATGAATGGGCTGTAAACGAAATGATTAACGACGGCCCCTATCTTTATTCGGCTTTAACCAAAGACCAGTACCTGCTGGGCAGAGTCCTGGCAAAGAAATACCGGCTGCTCCGATGGGCCTATTATGTATTTATGGTGGGAATGATCCTGTCGGTAGTTGCATTTTTGCTGGTATTCATCAGATTTTCCTGACACAATAAAACCAATCAGCCATGAAAAAAAACAACGAACCGGAATCAATGGGAATTCAGCTTGAACAGATTATTTCGAAAGCGGAGGAGATGGAGCTGCTTTATGAAACCGAGCTTCAGTCAGTTCATCCGGCTTACCGCAAAAGCGCCCGGAACCTTGTCCATTATCTTGCGCTGCGAAGTTTCAACCTGACCGGGCTTCAGCAAGACCTTCGCTATCACGACCTTCCCGATCTGACCGGCATTGAAGGGCATGTCATGAGAAGCCTGAACGCCAATCTGAATATCATCCGAAAACTACTTGACAGTACAACCCCCTCAGTGCCGAAAAAGGGAATCAGTATAAAACAGAGCGAAAAGGCACTTCGCAGAAACACCGGAGCGCTGTTCGGCAATAAGCCAAACAAGCGTTCAACCCGGATTATGGTTACCCTGCCTTCGGAGTCGGCCGAAAGCTACCCTCTGGTAAGCAAACTGTTGAAACGGGGGATGAACAGCGCCCGGATAAACTGCGCACATGATGATGAAACCAGGTGGGCTGCCATGATTGAGAACATCAGACGAGGGGAGAAAAGCCACAACCGAAGTTGCAAAATAATGATGGATCTGGGTGGCCCGAAATTGCGCACCGGCGCCATGGAACCCGGCCCTCAGGTGCAGAGGTTCAAACCGCAGCGCGACACCCTGGGAAATGTAATTCAGCCGGCAAAAATATGGATCGCTCCGCCCGACATCCAGCCGCCCGACCACGAGGTTGATGCCATTATCCCGGTTCGCCATGAGTTTGCCGATAAAATGAAAAAAGGCAACTTCATCACCTTTACCGACTCACGGGGCAAAGAGTGCCGCATTGATATTGTCCGGAAACAGGGACAGGGCAGATGGGGTGAATGCAGCGACTCCGTTTACCTGACCACCGGCACCGAGCTTATTCTGCACAAAGTGAGAGAGAAGAATAAAGAGAAAAGCCTGGTTGGTGAGCTTCTGCCTTTCGAACAGTTCATTACCCTCGATACAGGAGACCGGCTTCTGCTACACAGCTCGCCAATTCCAGGAAATCCCGCTGCTTACGGACAGAATGGCGAGCTGCTGAAACCCGCACACATCTCATGTACGCTGCCCGAAATCTTTCAGTTTGTTCAGCCCGGCCAGCCGGTATTTATGGACGACGGAAGAATTGAGGGAATGGTTCAGCGTGTGAATTCCGGAGAGATGGAGATTCTCATTACCCATGCCTCGGAAAAAGGCAGCAAGCTAAAATCAGATAAGGGCATCAATTTCCCCGAAACTGATATCGTTCTGAGCGGACTGACCAGCAAGGATTTAAAAGACCTTGAATTTGTGGGCAGGCATGCCGACGCAGTGAACCTGTCGTTTGTAAACACTCCGCAGGATGTAAAGGACTTGCAGGCAAAACTTGCCGGACTCGGTTCGGAGGCGGGAATAGTTTTGAAGATTGAAACCCGGAAAGGATTTAGCAACCTGCCGGGACTGCTTCTTCAGGCCATGCAGACTCATCCCATTGGCATTATGGTAGCCCGCGGCGATCTGGCCATAGAGGCGGGATGGGAAAATTTCGCATACATACAGGAGGAGATCTTACGCATAGGTCAGGCTGCGCATATACCGGTAATCTGGGCCACTCAGGTGCTTGAAACCCTCTCAAAAAAAGGAGTCCCGACCCGTTCCGAAATCACCGATGCCGCACTTTCGCAACGCGCCGAATGCGTAATGCTGAACAAAGGGCCATACATTGGCAAAACCCTGAAAACACTGAATAAAATTCTGATCAAGACCCAGAAACATCAGAAAAAACAGAGCGCAATGTTGCCCAGATTGATGGATAACAATGAACTGAAACTAATTTACAACGAACAGGAAGTGCTGGCTGATGAATCCTGAATTTTCACCGAATGAAGCTTTTAATAAAATATCTGGCTGTAATGTTTCTCTTTGTGGTGGCCGCTCCGGCTTTCCCAAAAGATGATTCATTCATCAATCTTCAGGTTTCAGATTACCCCAACGCGAATATTCCCGGCCCGGCATTCACGGATATATGGAAGAGCCGGCCAGATGCAAACGGGAAATCAGTTGTTTTACATGCGGAGAATGCCGTTGATCCGGAAACCGGACAAGCTGCTGCCCGTTCGTTCCCCGACAGTGTTATCGCAAATGCGGGTGATGGATATCACTTAAACAAAGGTGCATACAGGTGGTTGGGTAAAAACTATCGTCAGGTGTGGGCTGCGCCGGTTAAAGTGCCGGTTTTCGACCTCAATGCCAGATATGGCGGATTAAAAATCCTCAAACAGGGCGGAGGTCAGCAAACCCTTTCTCTCCGGCTGGAAGACGGGCAGGGCAGGCAATATGTACTTCGCTCCATCGATAAAAATGTGGCCGGTGCATTGCCCGAGGATCTGCTTGATACCTTTGCCGAAGATCTGGTTCAGGATCAGATATCTGCTTCAAACCCGTATGCTGCTCCGGTAGTGGCACGACTTGCCGGATATGCCGGCATCTTCCATACCAATCCCGAAATTGTCTATCTGCCAGATGATTCCGCGTTTGGAGTTTACCGGCAGGATGTCGCCGGAAAGCTTTTCCTGTTCGAGGAACGGCCTGAGGGAGACCAAAGCCACAACGCCTCTTTTGGCAATTCAAAAGATGTGGTTTCAACCGCAAAAGTGGTTCGAAACACCGTGTCTTCAGCCAAATACCTTGTTGATCAGGACGCCGTTCTGCGAGCCAGACTATTCGACATTCTGATTAACGACTGGGACAGGCACGATGATCAATGGCGGTGGGCATCCTTTAAACATCAGGGATTTACGGTTTACAAACCCATTCCCCGCGACCGTGATCAGGCGTTTTTTGTAAACGAAGGGCTTCTTCCTAAATTGGCCTCCCGAAACTGGATTCTTCCAAAAACACAGGGGTTTACGGAATACACAAAAAACATGGAAGGTCACGCGATGAATGCCAGGTATTTCGACCGTTACTTCCTGACTCAAAAAGGATGGGACGACTGGAAACGGCAGGTTGATTCGCTCCGGGCATCACTCACACCCGCACGGATAGACGCTTCGATGAGGGCTTTCCCCGGAGAGGTTCATCCGCTGTGCGCCCCTGAAACCGCACGAATCTTAAAAGCCAGGCTGAGCAATCTTGAAGCGATGGCCAGAGAACTTTACCTGTCGCTGGCAAAGGAGGTTAGCATCACAGGTACTGAAAAAGACAACCTGTTCGAAATTTCGGCTGTTTCACAAACGGCTTTGCAAATCACAGGATATGAGCCTGATAAAAAGAATAATCCCGGGAAACAATTCTTTAGCCGGGTTTTTAATGAAGATGAAACACAACTGATTCATATTTACGGGTTGGGCGGCAACGATCGCTTTCTGATAAACGGAAACATTCCAAAAGGGATGAAAATCAACTTTATAGGAGGTGATGGAACCGATGAGGTAAGGGCATCGGGAGAGATAAACCCCACCGGAATAACGGTTTATGACGAGAAGGATACCGGATTGTCGTCCGGGCTGAACGGCAGGCTCAGGCACAGGGTCGATCAGGAAGCTCTGAAATACAACAGAGAGCATTTTCAACGCAGCTACATCTACCCCGGCTACTTTTTTGGCTATAACCCCGACGACGGCGTTTTTCTGGGCGGAGGTGCTGCCGCCAGACAATATTCCAGATACAGGCAGCACCAGTACAAACTGCTTGGCAACTACGCCCCGGCTACAAATGCCTGGAACCTTCAGTTTGGCGCAGCAAAAACATACCCCCTGTACAGAACCGAAGGCAAGTTGCTGATCGGGTACAATTCGCCCGAGTACGCGGGGAATTTTTTCGGAATGGGAAACAACACAAAATGGGAGGTTCCACGCAGCCGGAAAGCGTATTATCGCTTGCGGATGTCTCGCTTCACCACCGAAGCCGATTTCAGCAGATGGCTGGATTCAGGCAAAAAGCACAAAATGGGCCCCGGGTTTTATTTCAGCCGGAGCGAAATTGAATTTACCGAAGGCCGCTTCATCGCAAATGCAGAAAACGGTCTGAGTGAAAACGATCTTAAAAGCCATACCTACACCGGACTCCACATCACTTATGAGCTGAACACCCATCAGGATGCAGGAACCGAGCCTGAAGATGAGACGGGAATCGCAGGTCTTATCCGAAAAAATGGCTCGCACCTGAAAACCAAAGCCGGATACTATTTTGATCTGTCGGACAATACAAATGAATACATCAGATTATCAGCCGATTGGACGGCATTCGCAAGTTTTCCGCAACAACCGCGCCTTGTGTACAGCATCAGTATGGGCGGCGAGAAATTATTCGGCGATTATCCCTTTTATGAAGCTGCAAAACTGGGAAACGGCAACCACCTGCGCGGATACCGCAAAGGCCGCTTCCATGGTGATGCCTCATTTTATCTGAACTCAGAGATGCGCCTGCAAATGAAGCACCTGCAGTCGTATTTTATGAATGGAACCGGCGGTATTCTGCTGTTCAATGATCTTGGCCGCGTTTGGTACAAAGGCGAAAATTCCCGGAGATGGCACAACGGAACCGGCGCCGGGATTTGGTTTGCGCCATTCAACATGGCTCTGGTGAGTGTTTCATGTGCCTTCAGTACCGAAGATGTTTTTCTGAGTATTACGGCTAAATACCGGTTCTGACATGTTCCTGAAACTCCTTCTTATACCATTGGCTGTTTTTACCGGCGTTCCGGATCAGGATAATCCCAGGATTTATCTGATAAGACACGCCAAAGTGGATATGGAAATTTATGGATGGGGCAGCGCAAGGAAATCCGGGGAACTGAAAGAGATGTACAACCTCACCGGCATCAGGGATTTTGACCGGGAGAAAGTGCTGAAAAAAATCAGGGAATATGCCCCACCCGATACAATTTACCTAAGCCCCCAGCACAGAGCCGTTATGACCGCTGAACATATTTTTGACACCACTACCTTTTTCCGGATAGATAACCGCCTGGTTGAGCTCGACTATTCCGTACTAAGCATCCCTGTTCTCAGGCTGCCGGTCAAAGCCTGGCTTTTTATTTCAAGAATCACCTGGATGGCAGGCGCAAACCAAAGCGAAAAAGCCGCATATAACGACCGGATTTCCGAATTAAAAGAGTTTTCGGAAGAACTGATCTTTTTTGCAGAGCATCACGGCCATGCCATTGTGGTTGCCCATGGTATGGTTAACCGCGAACTAATCCGGATTTTGAAAAAAAGCGGATGGCACTTCTGCAAAAACGGCCGCGACGGTTTTGGAAACCTGTCGGTAAACTGCCTGCAGAAAAAACTATAATAATTTAACTATATCTATCGGCAATCCGCATTCAATTATGAAG
>LUZO01000089.1 GCA_001603685.1 Bacteroidales bacterium Bact_23 | reverse complement strand
CATGAAAACAGGAAAAGTAAAATTCTTCAACGAATCAAAAGGTTACGGATTTATTCTTGACGAAGAGTCCGGAAAAGAGTACTTTGTTCACGCTACCGGTCTGATCGATCGCGTTAACGAGGGTGATACCGTAACATTTGAACTTCAGGAAGGCAAGAAAGGCTTAAACGCCGTAAAGGTTAAATTAGCCTAACTATATAGTTTGCGCTTTAATCTTGAGAGGTTGCCGTAAGGCAGCCTCTTTTTTTTATGGAGCAGGCACCTCAGGGTGTTGCCGTTTCAGGACAATCTGCCGGTGGAGGTAAGCCGGAGAGCCGTTGCTTCTTAAGGATATGTAAAAATGGCATTGTCCCGCATACCTGTCTGACGGCGTCTTTTTTTTGCCGGGAAAATCCTTCTCCATCCCGGAGCAGGCGCTAATAGGTTGATATTTCGATAAAAAGATGTTGTTAAAGAGCTGCTCCGGTATTTCTTCAGGATATATTAAAGGTCTGTTATGAATTCAATTCAGCACATCAGTTGAAAATTGGCTTATAATTTGATGCTGCTTATGCGCTGTAAAAGCAGCATATTTATCTGACAAAAAGCTAAAACCAAATTTACACGCATGAAACGCAGTTTAATGATTCTCGTTGTTTTTGCGCTACTGATTTCAGGATGCAAAACAACCCGTACGCAGAGAGGCGCCGGTATTGGTGCTGCCACAGGTGCAGCCATTGGCGCCATTATTGGTAAAACCGCCGGAAATACCAGCGCCGGCGCCGTGATTGGCGCCACCGTTGGAGGAGTAGCCGGCGCCGTTATCGGCAAACAGATGGACAAACAAGCCGAAGAGCTCAGACGCAAGCTTCCCGATGCTGAAGTAATTCACGAAGAGGGAGAGGAAGGCATTGTGATTAACTTTAACTCGAAAGTGCTTTTCGGTTTCGACAAAAGCGAACTGACCGAGGCATCGCGCAGCAGCATCCGCGAGCTTGCCGGTGTGTTGAAGGATTACCCCGATACCGATGTAATGGTTCAGGGACATACCGATTCCAAAGGTTCTGACAGCTATAACCAGACCCTCTCCGAAAAGAGAGCCAACGCAGTGGCCAATTACCTGCGCCAGCTCAATATCCCCTCATCGCGCCTTACCGTTGTAGGCTATGGCGAAACCATGCCCATTGCAAGCAACGACACCGAAGAAGGCCGCGCCGAAAACCGCAGGGTAACCTTTGTGATCACTGCCAACGAAAAGATGAAAGAGGAGGCCAAAAAGGCTGAAGATGACGGATCAATTAAAATAAAATTCAACTAAAAACTTTTAAACTAAAACAAACTAAATCAGACTGAACCATGAAAAAGTTAATGATTCCCATGATTGCCCTGCTCACCATGCTGTCGGCAGGTACCCTGAAAGCTCAGACAGGCTTTGGAGTAAAAGGCTCGTTTAACATGGTAAATATGTTATTCAAGGATGCCAACGACAAAAAACTGGAAACGGATATGATTCCGGGTTTTGATGCCGGTGTTTTTGCAGAGGTGAAGATCGCTGATGAGTTCTATCTCCGTCCGGAGCTGCTCTATACCCAGAAGGGCAACAATTACGAACTTCTGCTGATTGAGACCAAAACTACCGTTTCCTACATCGAACTGCCGGTTAATTTCCTTTACAAAGGTGCACTTTCAAACGGTTTTGTCATGGTAGGCTTCGGTCCGTACTTTGCCTACGGCATTGGCGGAACTGCCAAAACCGGCTCGGTAAGTGTGGATGTTAAATTTGCGAATGACTATACCGATGCCAGCGGTCTGGCCGTTTACTACAGGCCTTTCGACATGGGTGGTAAGGTTATGGCCGGCTACGAGATGCCTTTCGGATTGCAGGTAGCACTGAATGCCTCACTGGGTATGAGCAACAATGTTCCCAAATTCAATGGCAAAGAACCCGAAACAACCGTGAAACACATGGGCTTCGGTCTCTCACTCGGATATAAGTTCTAAATAAATCATCCCTATCCGTTCAATCCCGGAACAGGTGTCATAACCCCTGTTTTGGGTTTTTTTTTGCTCCGGAGGATCAGAACATTACCGCGATTAACTAAATTTGTATTCTTACCTTATTGATTATGACGAAAAATACAAAAGCCACTCCCGGACCAGACCGTTTTGTTTATGTGCTTCACACAGTATCCTTTGTCATTGTTCTGCTTATCTGGCTTCTGATCCTGATTTATTACAATACCTTACCCGATACCATTCCTGTGCATTACAACTTCTCCGGAGTTGCGGATGGATTTGGCCCGAAGAATGACTTGTTTCTTCTTGCTGCCATCGCTGCCATAATGTTTCTGATTGTTTATTTCTCCGGATATCTGATACGCTTTCTGAAGCACTCGGGTAAGGTTCCCGGCGGTAAGGAGCTAAATCAGCTCGACAACTCCTGCCGTATGCTGGCAGGTGTTAATCTTGTCCTCTCACTCACTTTCGGATATATTGCCCTGCGCACAATCCAACTGGCCAACGGTGCTGCCGGCGGCCTGGGCGTTTGGTTTGCCCCTCTCTTTGTGCTGGCGGTGCTGGGCGTGCTGGTCTTTTATTCTATCAGAATCATCAGGGCGTAGAAGAAGGGACCTGGCCTTTCGGATGATTCTGCCACATAACACAGGCCTTCAGGCCGGGGTATCCCGGCCGAATCCCGGCCTATGGGCTTCAGCCCACCATAAGGATGTGAGTTTGGGGGGCTAAAGCCCCTCTGATAGAGTGCAGCCTCTGTAACCCCGGCCTAAAGGCCGGAGTTAGGAGGCGAATGTGCCTTGCTACTGCAGCGTCAGAATCTGTACACAGACCAGGAAGACATATATCTCCGGCCTTCAGGCTTGGTGTAACTAAGTGCTGGACTAGTTCCATCATGGGCAGGATATTCGCACAAACAAAAGAAACTCACATAACACCGGCCTTCAGGCCGGTGCAATTAGGCAGAATCGCGGTCCCCGGGCTTTAGCCCAACATAAAAAATAATGTTAATTTTACCTTGCCTTTCAGGTAATATGCTGCGATGTGCTTTGCCCTTTATCGTCAGGGTATGTTTAAATGCGTCGCTGCTTTAAAATGTTTAATAACATATACTCTTAGTATTTTGGCCTTATTTAACAAAAAGTATTTCAAATCAGGCTTTTGCCATAAATCATTTACATAATGGCTTTTGTACGGATATGGGTTCACTGCGTCTGGGCTACTAAGAAAAGGCACCATTTTCTTACCAGCGAAATCAAAAAAAGTATTATTGACCACATAAAGGAAAATGCTGGTTATAAGTCAATTTACATTGATGCGATAAACGGTCACTCAAATCATTTGCACTGTATTATCAGCCTTGGTCCTGAGCAATCCATCTCGAAGGTGATGCAATTGATTAAAGGGGAATCCGCTTTCTGGATAAATAAAAACAAGATTACCGGATCAAAATTCGAGTGGGCTGATGAGTATTATGCCGTGTCAGTAAGTGAGTCTCAGCTTCAGAATGTCAGGGTTTATATAGCGAATCAGGAAGAACACCATAAGAAAAAATCGTGGGATGATGAGTATAATGAATTCATTAAAGCCTATGGTTTTGAGAGACTGGAGGACTAAAGCCTCACTGGAATAGTTAGGCTCTCCTAACCCCGGCCTAAAGGCCGGAGTTGTGGGGGTTATGTGCCTTGCGAATGCGCGTCAGAATCTGTACACAGACCGGAAAGACATATATCTCCGGCCTTCAGGCCGGTGTATCCCGGCCGAATCCCGGTCTATGGGCTTTAGCCCACCATAAGGATGTGAGTTTGGGGGGCTAAAGCCCCACTGGAAGAGTGTGGCCTCTGTAACCCCGGCCTAAAGGCCGGAGTTGGGGAGGGTATGTGCCTTGCCACTGCAGCGTCAGGATCTGTGCACAGACCAGGAAGACATATATCTCCGGCCTTCAGGCCGGTGCAACCCGGGTGAATCCCGATACCCGGGCTTTAGCCCACCATAAGTATGTGAGGTTTGGGGGGCTAAAGCCCCACTGATAGAGAGTGGCCTCCCCAACCCCGGCCTAAAGGCCGGAGTTAATAGGCCTATGATTCCTGCGAACTGGTGGTGTGCGGCGTCCCTAACCCCGGCCTAAAGGCCGGAGTTGTGGGGGTTATGTGCCTTGCGAATGCGCGTCAGAATCTGTACACAGACCGGGAAGACATATATCTCCGGCCTTCAGGCCGGTGTATCCCGGCCGAATCCTGGTCTATGGGCTTTAGCCCACCATAAGGATGTGGGGTTTTGGGGGCTAAAGCCCCACTGGAAGAGTGTGGCCTCTGTAACCCCGGCCTAAAGGCCGGAGTTAATAGGCCTATGATTCCTGCGAACTGGTGGTGTGCAGCCTCTCTAACCCCGGCCTAAAGGCCGGAGTTAGGGAGGCGTATGTGCCTTGCCACTGCAGCGTCAGAATCTATACACAGACCAGAAAGGTATATATATCCGGCCTTCAGGCCGGTGCAACCCGGGTGAATCCCGATACCCGGGCTTTAGCCCACCATAAGGATGTGAGGTTTGGGGGGCTAAAGCCCCACTGATAGAGAGTGGCCTCCCCAACCCCGGCCTAAAGGCCGGAGTTAATAGGCCTATGATTCCTGCGAACTGGTGGTGTGCAGCCTCTGTAACCCCGGCCTAAAGGCCGGAGTTAGGAGGCGAATGTGCCTTGCTACTGCAGCGTCAGAATCTATACACAGACCGGGAAGACATATATCTCCGGCCTTCAGGCCGGTGTATCCCGGCCGAATCCCGGCCTATGGGCTTTAGCCCACCATATTTTGAAGTTAGCCTAGAACACCATCAGCTTTTTAACTTCCACGCCTGCTCTGGTGGTGATTTTTACAAAGTAGAGCCCGGTTGCCATATTGCTAATGTCAATCTGCCTCTCTTCGCCGTTCCATTTCAGGGTGCGGACGGTTTTGCCGGCCTGGTTTGTGATGTCGATGGTTGATCCGTATGCCAGCGACGGATTTCCGGCGGCAATGTTGAAATAGCCCTTTGCAGGGTTGGGTGCAATCCGGATGTTGGCAATATCCTTTTTATCACTGCTGACAATGATCTTATTACTGAATGTAATCATATGGGTGCTTACATTCAGAATGGGGTTGAAGGTATCTTCGCAGTTCGGGCAGGTTACCCCGGATATGCAATTGGGGTTGGCTGCACTGCAGTAATCCTTGTAATTAGGGTCGAACTCGTACTCCAGTTTAAAGTTAGGGGTATTCAGGAACTGGCTCATATCGAAGTTGAAAATACTGGTGATTGAGCCGGGGCACCAACCCGCTCTCGGATGGAACCAGGTGCCGTTCTGCGGCTGGCATCCTGCCGGATTCGGATTGCAGATTGACCAGAGGTCCTGGGTATGGGTTCGGTTGTTGTTCACTTTAATGTAGTGGGTGGCGTGATAGAACTCAGCGGCATTTCCGGTATTGTTCTCGCCCCAGTTGTGGCCGGAGGTAATCACTTTCAGGTGGGCAGCCAGGGCGTTTTCGGGGAAGGTGAGGTAGGCAGGCGGTACCGGCTGCAGATTGTTCATATCACCAAAATTGTATTCATTTCTCCAGATGGGTGTTACCGTTGAATAGAGGTATTCGGGCGTGCCGGCCGTGAAATCGAACCGGATGTCGATGTTGATGCCCTTGTCCCAGATAATGGCATGATAACGCACATCCACTTCGCCCTGAAGCAGCGATGCATAATCGGTTACATCCACCTGATCGTTGCAGCCTACGCCAAAGGGGGTGATGTAGCGGTAAATCTCAATCCATTTGCCGCTGGGGTCCTTCACCTCCACATGGGTAACCCGGTCGTAGGGATCGCATCCGCCTTGCGGGCAGGTGATGGTATGCAGCGCCTTGATGTTGTTGAACGCTCCCGCAAAGGTGGGGAAAGTAAAGGTACCGGTAATTTTCTGGTTCGAAGGGGTAAGGGTCTGACCGGTGAAGGTCTGAACCTGCACATCTTCCAGGTGTGTGCCCTGCATGAGCTGCAGCGCACACTTGTTGTACGC
>LUZO01000088.1 GCA_001603685.1 Bacteroidales bacterium Bact_23 | reverse complement strand
GCCCGCATCAGTTTGATCCCCATAACCCCTGCACCCAACCCTGCCGGCGATTATGTGCGCTTTTTGCTCGAAAACACGGAGTATCACAAAATGATTCGGGTGGTGTGTTACGATATACAAGGCCGGCAATTGGCAGAGTTGCCCGTTAACTCAGGCATTCACGAAACCGGGCTGGATGTTTCGCGCTGGCGGCCGGGCATGTATATGGCGGTGGTATATGCAGGCAATAAACAAATGGGTAAGGCGAGGTTTGTGGTGGAGTGAGATTATTGGTGATCTCAGCTTCGCACAACCAGCAACGGATAATAAAATCAACAACTGTAAAACCGGTGGCCGAGCGGAGTCGAAACCACCGGTAGACAAGTCGAAATAATAAAAACTGAAAAAAATCCTGTAAATCCTGTAAATCCTGTCAAAAAAAAACTACAATACCTGTCCTATGAAAAAAACAATCATACTCCTTTTCTTTATCGCCCTCAGCGGCATCTCCCGTGCACAGCAGCCCATTGATTCACTGTACCTATGGGTAAACTTTCAGGAAGAAAATATAGTCATCGACATTCCGAAAGACTATTTCACCCTTCGCACGGTTGTGCCCCAACTGCCGCACTTTGTAGCAGTACGCAAACTGAATATTCTGGTGCCGCCTTTACCTCAAAAAGATTTACTACTGCAAACCTTTCATGACTACCTGACCAAATCCACCGAACCTGCCAATAATTACCTGCGTCTGGACTGGTTGCGGGTAATGGCGTTGTATCTGTATTTTAATCAAGAAATAGATCAGGTATTTCTATCTGAAATAGGAAAAGTTCTGGAAGACTGGAAGCAGATGCCCACGACCCGGCCGGTCAGATCAGAAATAGGGAATATTGAGAAATGGCTGATGCTCAAATACGAATAATCATAAGGAAGCTCTCCTGTTCAGTCCCGTTCCCAACCTCCGGCTCTTCTAACCGCATCGGACCAGCGTTGTTTCATTTGACGGATAACAGCCGGGTCGGCGGATGGGCTGAAAGTCTGATCGTCCTGCCATTGCTGTTCGATTAGCCGGATATCTTTCCAGAATCCGGTTGCTAATCCGGCCAGATAGGCGGCACCCAGTGCGGTAGTTTCAATGGTTTTTGGCCTTACAACCTTAATTCCGAGCAGGTCGGCCTGAATCTGCATCAGCAGGTTGCTTGCCGAAGCGCCTCCATCGGCCCTCAGTTCACTGATGGCAATCCCGGAATCCTTCTCCATCACCTTCAGTACATCCATGGTCTGAAAGGCGATGCTCTCCAGCGCGGCGCGGGCGATGTGCGCACGGGTAGTGCCGCGGTTCTGCCCTATCATCATCCCGCGGGCATACTGATCCCAGTATGGTGCGCCCATTCCGGTGAATGCCGGCACAAAATAAAGGTTGCCGTTGTCGGGAACAGTGCGGGCGAGCGCTTCCGCTTCGGCGGCAGTCTGAATGATGGCAAGCCCGTCGCGGAGCCACTGCAGTACCGCCCCTGCATTGAAAATGCTTCCCTCAAGTGCATAGCTTGTCTGTCCGCCAATCTTCCAGGCTACGGTAGTCAGCAGGTTATTGTCCGAAAAAACCGGTTTCCCGCCGGTGTTCATCAGTACAAAGCATCCCGTTCCGTAGGTGTTCTTTACCATACCTTCTTTCAGGCACATCTGCCCGAACAGCGCCGCCTGCTGGTCGCCGGCAATGCCGGCCAGCGGAATATCCGATCCGAAGAAGGTGTTGGGCGTGTAGTCATAAATCATGCTGCTCGGCATCACCTTCGGCATCATCTCCACAGGGATATCCATTAATTTGAGCAACTCCTCATCCCACTCCAGGGTTTGGATGTTGAACAGCATGGTTCTGCCTGCATTGCTTACATCGGTAATATGTGACCTGCCTTCGCTGAGTTTCCACATCAGCCAGGTATCCACCGTCCCGAAGGCCAGCTTCCCTTGTCTTGCTCTTTCGCGTGCTCCGGGCGTATGGTCGAGGATCCACCGGATTTTCGGGCCGCTGAAATAAGCATCGATTACCAGGCCGGTTTTGCTGCGTATCAGCTCCTGCAGGCCGTCCGATTTCAGCCGGTCGCAATATTCTGCGGTACGGCGGTCCTGCCACACAATGGCATTGCCAAGGGGTTCGCCGGTTGTGCGGTCCCACACCAGCGTCGTCTCCCGCTGGTTGGTAATGCCGATTCCATCAAGCTGGTAGCCGCTGATGTTGATTTTCGACATGGCTTCGACAGCTACTGAAATCTGCGATGACCATATCTCGGAGGGGTCGTGCTCAACCCAGCCCGAGCGCGGGTAATACTGCCTGATCTCCTTCTGGGCCATCGCCCGCGGCTGACCGTTTCTGTCGAAAATCAATGCCCTTGAACTGGTGGTTCCCTGATCGAGGGCCAGGATATATCTTTCCATGGTATTTACTTGGCAATCAATTTATTGATCCATGAAATCATGGTTGAAAATACCTCTTCCTTTTCAGGTTCGTTGTGGATTTCATGGTAGGCTTCATCCAGAAGAACGAGCGTGCTTTTACCCGGAAGGGCTTTGGCAAACGCCTCGCTGCCCGATGCAAAGGTGATGATGTCGGCTTTGCCGTGCATCAGCAGAACGGAAAGCGAAAAGGAGGCGGCATTCGCCAGGCTGTATTCGCACGCTTCGAGCATGATTTTTCCCAGGCTCATGGTAATGCGGTCGTGTACCAGCGGGTCGGTTTTATATGCTTCCAGCACTTCCGGATCGCGTGAAATGCCGTTAAGGTCGAGGTTGTTGTTAATGGCCAGTTTCGGGAGCAGGCTTCCCAGCACACGGGCGGTCATTACCAGCAAAGGCTTTTCAAGCAAGGCGTTGTGAAGGCCGGAACTGTTCGAAATAACGCCGGCAATATCTGGTTTGCGCTTCAGGGTATAATAGAGCACTATGATTCCACCCATGCTGTGGCCGTATAGGATTACCGGAATTCCGGGAAATTGCTCTTTTGCATGCCGGATCAGCAGATCCACATCCGAAAGGACGGCTTCGGAGGAGGGGGTATAGCCCCGTTTCCCATCCGATTGCCCGTGTCCGCGCTGATCGAAGGTGTAAAATGCAAAACCGGCATCGGTCATCGCCTTTGCCACATGGGTATGGCGGGTGGTGTGGTCGCCGATTCCGTGCACAAAACAGATAACTGCTGTAGGCTTATCCGTAGGCAGCCAGTACTGTGCAAAGATATTAAGCCCGTCGGTGGTTTTCCATGATGTTGTGATATGCTCCATAACTACAGTATAACGGAATAAAGATAAAGCGGATTGATTATTACAAAGGTACAAAGTTTGAAAGATACGGTGTGTGGTTCAGAAACGGATGCGCTATACCGCCGCGTTTTTGTTTCCACAAATATTTGCATTTGTGTTGAAAATACGTCTTTTTTTTATCCACAAATGGGCACAAATGGGACACAAATGTTCACAAATGGTTGATTGCCTTTTATTTGTGTGCATCCGTCTTTTATTTGTGTGCATTTGTGATGAAAGGGCGCCTTATTTTTATCCACAAATGGGCACAAATGGGACACAAATTTTCACAAATATTGGATTACCTTTTATTTGTGTGCATCCGTCTTTTATTTGTGTGCATCCGTCTTTTATTTGTGTGAATTTGTGATGAAAGGGCGCCTTTTTTTCTCCACAAATGGGCACAAATGGGACACAAATGTTCACAAATGGTTGATTACCTTTTATTTGTGTGCATCCGTCTTTTATTTGTGTGAATTTGTGTTGAAAGGACGCCTTATTTTTATCCACAAATGGGCACAAATGAGACACAAATTTTCACAAATGGTTGATTATCTTTTATTTGTGTGCATCCGTCTTTTATTTGTGTGCATTTGTGATGAAAGGGCGCCTTATTTTTATCCACAAATGGGCACAAATGAGACACAAATTTTCACAAATGGTTGATTACCTTTTATTTGTGTGCATCCGTCTTTTATTTGTGTGAATTTGTGTTGAAAGGACGCCTTATTTTTATCCACAAATGGGCACAAATGAGAC
>LUZO01000087.1 GCA_001603685.1 Bacteroidales bacterium Bact_23 | reverse complement strand
GAGCATTCGCATGGACAGCAAGCTTATTGGAGCCAACATTGCCCTGTATTCCCGTTACGAGATCATCCACCATACGTTACGGATGTTTTATCAGTCACTTGATGATAAAGCAAAGACAGAACTTTCACCGCAAGACCTTAAACAACTAAAAGAACTTATCGAAGAGGATCCGGGTAAAACTGTTTATAGAAACACCAGGGAAGAACTCAAACACAGACTGCAACCGATTGGTATTATTAGCTACAAGTTACTATCGTTGTTTGGGAATCTCCAAACGGAACCCTTTCTTCTGCTCCAGCGTGTATTCAATGAGCAGTATAAGTTATCTGACAATCAACAGATTGAACTTCGTCCTAAAGAAGAAATCTCTTCATCAAGTGTCCAGTCTCCTCACGATCCCGATAGTGCATACCGCAACAAAGGTGATCAGAAAGTAAAAGGATATAGCGTGAATATTACAGAGACCTGTTCGGATGAAGGCCTGAACCTGATTACCAACGTGCTTGTTGAAAAAGCCAACACTCCTGATATTGCATTTGTTGAACCTGCCATTCAGGCAACCATTGAAGTTACAGGGCAGAAGATTGAAAAAATCCACGCTGATGGAGCCTACCAAAGCCCTGCCAATGAAAAATGTTGCGAAAATATTGACATGGTTTTTACTGGTATACAAGGATTTGAATCAAATTATGATCTGGAAATGACCCCTACCGGATTACAAGTCACTAATAATCAAACTGGTGAAGTCTTACAGGCTGTTGCTGTTAAAAAATATAAAAACAGCAAGGAAGACAGATGGAGAATAACAACTCCAAACGGTTATTACTATTTTGGACAGCAGGCCATCCGAACCTCAAATTTGCGTCGTGAAATGAAAAAGCGACCATTGGAGGAACTTCGCAAACGCAACAACGTGGAGGCAACCATCTTTCAATTTGGAATCCCACTGAAAAATGGCAAATCGAAATACAGGGGGCACATCAAACAAAAAATGTGGTCTGCCTGTAGATGCCTGTGGATCAATCTTATAAGAATCATTAATTTCACAAAACAAATATGTCAAAGAACGTTTTTAACCGTATTTTCATGCGCCAAAGCACCTTTTTACCTAAGTTCTCCTGAACCAAAGTTCAAGTTAGAAACTATCTTTGGTATAATTTGGTTCGAGACACCTTATTTTGCAATCACAATGATTATTTTTGCTTTTTCGTAAACCCACTTATCGGAGGGGACTC